>CAMWJC010000058.1 GCA_947174495.1 uncultured Lachnospiraceae bacterium
TGAAAGCGCAAAGAAAACTTTGGAACTGACAGGACTGCTCGAACAGGGTAGAAAGAAAGCAAAGCATCTGTCTCTGGGTATGAAGCAGCGGTTAGCCCTTACAACCGCATTGCTCCATAATCCTGAAATGCTTATATTAGATGAACCTGTCAATGGACTTGACCCGATGGGAATTGTTGCATTCAGGAAACTAGTTCTGAAACTCAATGCAGAACGCCATATCACGATCATTATATCAAGCCATATTTTGAATGAGTTAGAGCAGGTCGCAACACATTACGGTTTTCTGCATAATGGCAGAATGCTGAAGGAAATATCCGCATCTGATATCCCTCAATCTGCGGGGAGTCTGGAACAGTATTATGAAAAGATATTGGGGGACAGGCAATGAGGAATTTAATGAAAGCAGAATTATATAAACTCAAAAAAGATATGACAGTGTGGATAATATCTCTCGTATTGATCTGCTGTGCAGGTATCTCTATCTTTACGGGGGTATATGACAGCGTGGAAAATATGGTCTTAAATCTGGGAAAGGAAAGCATGATTCTGATATTGGCTTGTGCAATTTATGCCGGGTTTTCATGCACGGACGATTTTACTGACCGCACTATCATTTATGCAGTTACCTATGGCAACAGGCGTTTTCATATTTTGTTGGTAAAAGGCTGCCGTTATATCCTCGGATGTACTACAATCATTATTTCATATATGGCGTTTTCCATGATAGTTTCATTGTCAGTGCTGGAAACCGGGATTTCCATGCCTGACCTGACTGTGTATGCAGTGAAGAGCCTTATCCTTTCTTTACCTTTGTATTGGGCTGTTGCCATGATTTTTTTCGCCATTGCAATGGTAACGAGAAAAGCAGCCATGACAATGGGGATATCAGTGGTAGGTTCTATTTTAGGGGTTGTATTTACAAACAAGGCGTATTCCTCCGCCCCGATTCCCGATAAAAGTTTGTTGCGTCTTTTTCCGACGATACAGATTCCTATGATTTATGGAAAAACATTTTCTTCCAGTGATTACCGAATGGCACTTTTATTTTCGATATGTATTGTTACGATCATGCTTGTAACCGGTTTCGTAATTCTCAATAAAGCAGAGTTATAATATGGGAATTCAATAAAGTGTTGGCACAAACGGCAGTAAATATTATACTGATTGTGTTGGCAAGGAAAAATAGACGAGGAAAAGCAAAAGAATCATGGAATATATTACCATAAAAAATGCACATGTTCACAACTTAAAAAATATAGACATACAGATTCCGAAGAAGAAACTGGTGACAATTGTTGGTGTCAGCGGTTCAGGGAAGAGCAGTATTGTATATGATATTCTTTATAAAAAGAGCATGAACCAGTATTTTAAATACCGGGATCTTGTTTCAGATACATTGGAAATCCAAACCTGTGATGAAATTATTGGTTTGAGCCCTGTGATTGCAGTCCGCCAAAATACCATACGGCAGGCAAACCCGAAATCAGTTATTGGTACTAAGTTAAAAATTACAGATGATTTAAAAAGGCTATACTTACTGGAAGGGACGATCATCTGTCCTCATTGTGGTGCCCAGGTTGTTAATCAGGAGATTTGTCCGAATTGTAAAGGTATTCTGCCAATGGTCAGTGATAGACAGCTTTCGTTTAACTCTCCTGAGGGAATGTGTTTGGAATGTCAGGGACGGGGTCATCGTACAAAACTGCATATGGAGAATATTCTCTCCAGTGAAGAAGATACCCTTTATGATATCTGTAAGAGATTAAAAATACCGGTGCTGCTTAAATCACTTCCCCGCTTTACCGATTACTATGAAATGGATTCTAAAACGGTGAAATTTACGGAACTGGACCGAAAAAAGAGAAATCAGTTTTTGTATGGATTCAATAATCCTAATATGGCCTATGGAACCTATTGGGGTGTAATTCCGGCAGTGGAAACTTCTTATAAGAAGGGGACGTTGATTCCGAACATTGCCAGTGAAGAAAAATGTCCTTGCTGTCATGGGTATAAGCTTGGAGAGGCAGGACGTAGTTTGAAGTATAGGGGATTGCATATTTGTGAGATGCAATCCTTAAATGTGACAGAACTAAAAGATATGCTTTTGTGTGCGCGGATGGAACAGGTGCATTCAGAAAGCACAGAGCCGTTAATCGAGATCATATTAGCTAAAATAAATAAAATGATAACCTTTGGGCTAGGTTACTTGTCATTGTCACGGGAAATTCCGTCTTTGAGCGGAGGTGAATTACATAAGCTATCTCTAATGCAGCATCTGGATTCGCAGAAGGATTCCATGATCTATATATTTGATGAGCCTGCTTCAGGGCTTCATAAGCTGGAAAGAAATCAGATCGTAACATGGTTAGAGAAATTAAGGGATGCTGGAAACAGCGTAATTGTTGTCGAACATGACAGGGATATGATCAATGTTTCCGAATATATCATTGAAGTTGGACCTGGAGCAGGGCAATTTGGCGGGGAGATTATTTATTCAGGAGAAAATACAGGCTTTAGAGATAGTAAGCGATCTGTTCTGGCAGAATATATAAATAGGGCAAATCCTTACAGGAAAAAGATTTGCCGAAAGATAGACGAAAGCACACATTATATTTGTTTAGAAAATGTTTCAACTAATAATTTGAAGCATATATCTGTTCAGATACCATTAAATAGAGTGGTAGGGATTGCCGGTGTCTCCGGAAGTGGAAAAAGTTCATTGATTGCAGGTACGTTAACCCCGATTTTGAGATTTCATTTCGGAAGCGACAGTAAAGAAGAGGGTTTAGAGGAACAGGAAACAGATGAAATAAAAAACAAAAATGAGATAATAGAGAAAACGTGGGATCGTGTCAGCGGTTTACAGTACTTAAAAGGATACGTTCAGGCAGATCAAAAGCCAATCGCTAAGAATTGCAGGTCAAATCTCCTTACCTATCTGGATTTATGGGCATTTATCAGGAATTTATTTGAGCAGGAAGCCAGAGAGGAAGGAAAGGAATTTTCAGCATCACATTTTTCTTTTAATTCGCAAGGCGCCTGCGATAAATGTAAGGGAATTGGATTTATTGAAAAAAGAAATGTCGGACTTGTCTATGAGGAGGTATGTAGTGAATGTAACGGAAAAAGATATCATAAAGATGTCCTTTCCGTAACATTATTCAATAAGAATATCACTGATGTTCTGGACATGTCTGTCCATGAAGCACGGGAGTTCTTTTATGGATTTGAGAAGTTGGCGGCAGGTTTTGAGTTGCTTGAAAAAATAGGGTTAGGATATATGAAGCTTGGGCAGCCTTTATCGACTCTTAGCGGCGGGGAATGCCAGCGTTTAAAACTAATGAAACAACTGTTAAAGAAACGAAAAGGCAATATGTTATATATCCTTGATGAGCCAACATCCGGATTAGGAGAACCGGATGTAGAACGTTTATTAGATATAATCGATGAGATAGTCGCTGAAGGAAATTCAGTTATTATTATTGAACATAATGTAAATGTATTATCATGGTGTGATCATATCATTGAACTTGGCCCGGGTAGTGGAAATAACGGCGGAAATATCATTATGACGGGCTCTCCGAAAGAACTAAAGGAGTCAGGGAAATCAATGATCGGGCCGTATATACTTGAATCATAAGGAGTTACCATGGATAGTATTACTATGAATGGCATTACTATAAATAGTAAAAAAGTTTATTGTTCCTTGATTGTTAAGGATGGATTTATAGTCAAAGAATGTTACGGAGAGGGATTTACCAAGAGTACAAAGGGAAAGATATTTTCCGTGACAAAAAGCTTTTTGTCCGCACTGATTGGAATTGCAATTGAGAAAGGATATCTTGGCCTTCAGGATGTGGTTTCGGATTATTTTCCTGAGTTTGTTTCAGGACCGCAGGAATGGTTTAAAGATGATATCACGGTTGAAAATCTCCTTACCATGACATCAGGGATTTTTTGTCCTACCAATGCCGGATTTAACAGACGTATGAGCCAGAGTGACGACGAATTAAATATGTTGCTTCGGCTGCCGGTTAACCGAAAGAATATGGGGAAATTCATTTATAATGATGCAAACTATAATCTGCTATCGAATATTTTACATCAGGCAACCCAAAAAACACCTTTAGAATTTGCAAATGAAGTATTTTTTTCGAAGATGGGAATTGGAAATGAAGTAGGCGGTATGGATAAGCTGGAATGGGAAGCGGATGCGAAAGGCGTAAATTATGGAGGATTTGGATTAAAGCTTAGTGGCAGGGATCTTGCTAAGTTTGGATATTTATACATACAACAAGGTATTTGGAATGGTCAGTCATTAGTGTCAAAAGAATGGATTGATTTGTCAACCACAATGAAAGTGCTAACTACAGAAAAAGAGCTGTATTATGGATACGGTTGGTGGAATTGTGAGGTATATGGGTTAAAGACATATTACGCGATTGGTGCAGGGGGACAGTATATTATCTGTACACCACAGCTGGATTTAATACAGGTATATTTATGTGAGAAAAATTCCATGGCATCAAAAGAAGTGGAACAAGTGTGGAAAGAAACGATTAAAGATTTCAAAGAGCAGAAGGTGGATCATGGAATCTATAATAGTAAAGAATGCATATTTACATAACCTAAAGCATGTAGACGTAGAGATCCCGAAAAACAAGCTCGTAGTAGTAACCGGGGTAAGCGGGTCAGGAAAAACAAGTTTATTTTCCGACATATTGGATGAGGTTGGATGCTGTGAATATCTGGAAAGCCTTGGACTGCCACAGCAAACATCAGTCCATGAATACTATGAGAGCATTACGGGATTGAATCCGACTATTTCTGTCAAAAGCTCCAGTGAGGGCAGATGGAATCCAAGGTCAACGGTGGGAACGAAAACCGGGATATTGGATTATTTACGTTTATTGTATCTGGCAGAAGGAGAGACAGAGTGCTTAAACTGCGGGAAAAAGAATGGGCTCCATGATAACCGCTGCTCCTGTGGCAGTGAAATCCCTTCTGTGGAAAGCCGTCATTTATCATTTAACTCATCTGCCGGGAAATGCCAAAAATGCAATGGGACGGGATATGTGGTGGATGTGGATCTTGATATATTTAGAGAGAACAGTCATATGACATTGCCGGACTTATGCACATTGATTCCGGAATGTAAGCCATTAAAAAAACAGCTTTCTTTTTTTGCGGAAGCATTACACGCAGATTTAACCCAGCCGCTATGCAAACAGCCTGCATTAGTTGTGGATTCTTTCTTAAATGGGATGCAATCCCAAAAGAGTAATTTCCGTGGAATTGGTCCGTATTTAGTAAAGCTTTATAGCGAAGATAAATATAATGGAACTCTGCTGCATAAGTGTATTTGCCCGGAATGTAAGGGAGACCGGTTAAATAAAACAGGCCGTAGTATCAAGATAGAAACTGTTTCATTACCGGAAGCGTCCAGGTATTCTATCAATCGTTTACAAGATTTTATTGAGAAGTTGATGGAACGAGGTACTACTACAGAGTTAGGGATAAATATTGGCAAACTGATTATTGATAGGTTAAATGACCTGATCCGTATTGGGCTGGGATATCTAAACCTTTACCGCACCATTCCAAGCCTTAGCGGGGGTGAATATCAACGTTTAAAATTAGCGGCATTATTACAAAGTACAATGGAAGATCTTGTGGTCATTGCAGATGAGCCACTTACCGGATTGCACCCAATGGAAAAAGTCCGGGTGCTTGATCAGATGCGCCTTCTTTGTGAAAAGGGGAATACGGTTATTATCATAGAGCACAATATGGAAGCAATGAAAAGGGCGGATCATATTATTGATTTTGGACCTTTTGGCGGAAGGAAGGGTGGATATATCCTCTATGAAGGAAGTTATAGAGGATTACTTCTATGTGATAAATCCATAACCGCTAAGTATATCAATAAAATAAGTGAAAAGACTGAATTGCCAGTTATACAGGGAAATAAAGCAGATAGGCTACTTATTAAGAATGCCAATGCAAATAATCTAAAAAATATTGATGTGTCTATTCCTTTGCACAGATTGGTGGGAATAACAGGAGTATCTGGCAGTGGGAAGACTTCCTTAATTGCCAAAACCCTTGTTCCGCTACTAAAGAAATGCTTTTCTTTTTCTGAAAATGAAGAAGATGACTTCCTTAATGAACTGGTAGAGGATACTTGCCCGAGGGCATCGCTCTGTGGAGCGTGCCACATTGCGGGTTACGTCTATGTATCACAGTACCCGATAGGAAGAAATAATCGTTCCACTGTGGCAACGTACACAGGACTAATGAAGCATATACAGGCGGTTTTGGCAAAGCAAGACCAGGCGGAGGAATATAAAGGTAAAAATATCGCTGAAATCATGGAGATGACAATTGTTGAGGCTAAGAAATTTTTTGGCGCTGAGAAGAAAATTCAATCCATTTTGTGCGAATTAGAATCTCTTGGATTGGGATATCTTGCATTAGGACAACCAACACCAACCTTAAGCGGGGGAGAAGCACAGCGTATTAAGCTTTTAAAGAGCCTTTTAGAAAATAAGAAAAACATGCTATATTTGTTGGACGAACCGACAATTGGATTGGGATTATATGATATATATAATCTAAATATGATATTAAAACGGTTAGTTGAGCAGGGACATTCTGTTATTGTAATTGAACATGATGTTGTAGTTTTGTCCAATTGCCATTGGATTATTGAAATGGGTCCCGGGGCAGATTCATTTGGCGGCGAGATGATTGCGGAAGGGACACCGTATGCGCTGAAAAATAATGAGAAATCAAAGATAGGAAAATATATAGATCAATGCATTGGGGAGAGTGAAAACAATGGCGAAAGTAAATAGCAAGGAAATCTTTGAAACCCTGCCTGTTCCAAAGGCGGTAAAGGAGATGGCGTTACCGACCATATTCAGCCAGATTATTATTCTAATCTATAATATGGCGGATACTTTTTATCTTGGAAGGACGAATAATCCTTATATGGTGGCAGGTGCTTCCCTGATTCTGCCGGTGTTCAATATCTGCCTGTCACTTGCAGGACTGACAGGCGTCGGCGGAGGGGCGCTGGTATCACGGCTCCTGGGTGAGAAAAGGGAAGATGAGGCAAAAAAAGTATCCTCATTCAGCTTTTATTTGTCCATTGCCGTAACTGCTGTATTTTCCATAGTGATGTTTACACTCATGAAACCGATCCTTGAATTGCTGGGAGCAAGTGACAATACATATCATTATGCAAGGCAGTATGCTTTTTGCGTCATCGTACTTGGCGGAATACCAACCGTGCTTTCCAATGTGATGTCCAATCTGCTTAGAAGTGTAGGTATGTCAAAAGAGGCGGGCTTTGGCATCACGATGGGAGGGATTATCAATATGGCGCTTGATCCACTGTTCATGTTTGTATTTCTCCCAAGGGGAAGCGAGGTATTAGGAGTTGGAATCGCTACACTGGTTTCAAACTGCATTGCATGTGGTTATTTCTTTTGTGTCATATACAGGATCAGCAAACAATCTGCTATCAGTTTCAGCTTCAAGGATGGCTTACCTGACAGAAGAAGTATAGGCTCCATATTTAATGTTGGTATTCCTTCGGCGGTTGCGACCTTGCTGTTTGATATAGACTATGTGGTCATTGATAAGTTGATGGCATCTTACGGAGATATAGCGCTTGCTGCCATTGGCATTGTGCTGAAAGCTGAAAGACTGCCTCTTAATGTGGGTGTCGGTATCTGTCAGGGAATGATGCCGCTTGTTGCATATAACTATTCTGCGAAGAATCATGAAAGAATGAATCATACCATAAAATTCTCCATCAAGGTAGGAATCATCGTTAGCATAATCAGTATTGTATTATACGAAATTTTTGCAGGAAGCATTATGCGGGTATTTATACCGGAGCAGCAGACAGTACTGCTGGGGACCAGTTTCCTGAGAATTAGATGCCTTGCGACACCGCTGATGTTTATGAGCTTTTTCACGGTATATGTGTTCCAGGGCTTTGGTGAAGGAAATAAATCGCTGTTTCTCGGTGTGATGCGGTGGGCAGTATTTAACATTCCGATGCTGTTTTTACTAAACCATATCATTGGAATGTATGGTATTGTCTGGTCGCAGGTGTGTGCGGACATCCTGACAGTGTTACTGTCATTTTGTGTATACCGCAGATATACGAATACGGTCTTAATAGGTGAAAACGTGTAGTCCCCACTTTTTTATTACCTTATAACGCTTACAGTTCTTCTTTAGCACTTTTGCTGGACATACTGTTTTGGATGCCCCCATAGTATAAAAATTATTTTATCAGCAAGCCCAGAAGAGGAATCGTAAAAATAGAGCAAAATGTTGATACAAAGATAAGCTGCGAAGCAAACATAGAGTCACAGCCATATTTCTCGGCCAGGATGGAACCGGTGCTTCCGGCAGGCATTCCGGACATGATCACGCAGATACTTGCTAACAGCGGATCAACAGGAAAAGGCTTTAGTATGAGAAAGATGAATACTGGAAATACCACCAGACGAAGCAGTGTAAAATAAAGCACAGATTTTGAAAATAAAGTTTTTACATTAGCGTCAGCCAGAATGGCGCCAATCACAATCATTGATACGGGCACTGTGCATTTGCTGACTGCAGCGATTGTATTCCCCAAGAAGGCGGGCAGGCTGATATGTGTGAGCATAAGGAAGAAGCCGATAAAAACAGAGATAATACAGGGATGCTTCACCAATTTCCTGAATGCTTCTTTTTTATCCACACTGGTAAATAGAGCAAGTCCGGAGGTCCACATGGTGAAACGGATTGGAATCTGGAAAATCGAAGTATATAAAACTCCAAGACTTCCATAGAGTGCTTCGGCAATTGGGATTCCGATAAAGCTGGAATTGGAGCAGATCATACCATAACTCATCACATTCTTTTTTGCAGCCGGATAGTGGCGAAATAAAAGCTTGCTGATGTAAATGGAAAAAATCTGGATAAACAGAGAAAGCATAAGAGCTATCATACAATTTCTAAAAAATTCGTCAGTAATAGATATTTCTCCCCAAAAGGATTGAATGATATTGCAGGGAAGTATTACATAGATCAAAAGGTCGGACAGGCCTTTTCTGCTTTGTATATCAATGATCCCCAGTTTTCTGACCAAAATTCCCATTACAATCAAGAGAAAAAGCATAAGCTGTAGATTCAGCATATTTAAAAAGAATTCCATAACACTTACACTCCCTTCCGGCTGATAAACGGCTTTTTCTAAATCGTAAATTGAGTATAGCACCAGCTATGAATGGCGTAAAATACTAATCTTATCTTTGGATGATACCTGAAATGTATGAACTTAGGATAAAACGAGTATTAGACACATGAACTTTTCCGGTGCTATAGTAAGGAAAAATTAAAGAACCGCTTTGGTCAGCATGAAAGGGGATTAGTAAAAGTATGAAGATTTATTTGAGTGAACACATTGCACAGTCAGCTAGGGAACGCTTGGAAGAAAAATTTGAGATTGTAGACAATTTTGAACATCCTGAGGAGCTTGACGGAATTATTGTGAGAAGAGTACGGGTGACACGGGATATTATTGAGAGGGCCGGAAAACTGAAGGTTATCTGTATGCACGGTGTAGGATTGGACACCATCGACGTGGAGGCAGCAAGGGAGCATGGAATCCCGGTGACAAGAGTACCGGGAGGTAGTATTGAATCTGTGGCAGAACTGGCAGTGACTTTTATGCTAGCCCTTGGAAGAAAATTGAAATATATCGACCAGGGGATGAGACAGGGAAAATTTGATCATTTCGGAATGGCAGAGATGGTAGGAAATGAGGTATGTGGAAAAAAGGTGGGGCTGGTAGGCTGCGGCCATATTGGACTGAGAGTTGGAGAAATCATGAGAAATGCTTTCTCAGCTGAGATTTACTGTTATGACCCAATGAAAACAGTTGAAGAATGCCGTGATATAGGATGTCAGAAGGTTGATACGATCAAGGAGTTATTTCAAATTGTGGATTATGCAAGCATCAGTATTCCTCTTCTTGAGAGCACGCGGAATATTATCAATGCAGAGACTTTTGAGGAAGCCAATCCCGACCTGATTCTGGTGAATACATCCAGAGGCGGCATCGTGGACGAAGATGCCTTATATCATGCACTTTTGGAGGGAAAGATTAAAGGAGCGGCATCGGATGTGTTTGCGAAGGAGCCGCCGGAGAAAGATTCTCCGCTTCTGCATCTGCAAAATTTTATTGCCACACTGCATGTCGGAGGAAGTACCGAGGAAGCTTTAGAAAGGGTGGGCAATTGTACAGTGGATAATCTGCTTCGGGAGTTGGATAACTACCAGGTGGCAAGAGAGTGACAGTGAAAATAATCTGGGAAATTACTGTCTGCGATGTTATAATGTGGGTGTTACAAAATAGGCTGTTTGGCTTTGAGATAACACCCACTTTTTGCATAGCGGCATAAGCAAAGTCTGAGGAGGCGGAGAATGGACATTAAATCAATGGAAAATTTCCTAAAAATTGCTGAACTTCGAAATATTACACGAGCTGCGGAGGCACTGCATATGGCTCAGCCGCCTCTTTCCCGTCAGTTGATGGCATTGGAGGATGAATTGGGTGTACGTCTGTTTATTCGGGAAAAGCAGAGAATTTACATAACGGAGGAAGGCCGGTTTTTCAAACGGCAGTGCGAACAGATACTGGCCTTGGTCGAGAAAACGAAAGAGCAGATCAGCGAGATGCATAGCGGAGTGTCAGGGACACTGTTTATCGGTGCAATCGAGACGGTGGGCACTTATATGCTGCCTCAGTGGATAGCCGATTTTAAGGCGCAGTATCCCCAGGTAAAATATAACCTTTGGAGTGGAAATTCTGATGATGTGATTGCCAGGCTGGAACAGGGAATTCTGGATCTCGCACTGATCAGAGAACCTTTTGATAGAGAGAAATATCATTTCATTCCAGTCAAAAAGGAGGCATGGGTAGTCATGCTGCCCAAAGAGCACCCATTGGCGGGAATGCCTGAAACGACCGTACCGCTACGTGAGCTGAGAACAGAAGAGCTGATTGTACCTACCCGCAGAAGCAAGGAAATCCGGGAGTGGTTTTCAGAGGAAGGATTTGCGCCGAATATTATGTGCGAGTTTGCTCCATTGATGAATGCGGTGGTGCTGACAGAGAAGGGACTTGGAGTTGCCATCTGCCCGGATTCGGCACGGTATGCAACGGAGAATCGGGCAATTGTGATCAAAGAAATTTCATCTCCCAGAAGGGAGTCCTCCGTGGCTTTGATCTGGAAAAAGGACGTGAAACTGTCCGGCGTGTGCGATAAGTTTATTTCTTATATTCAGGCTTTATAATTAGATTTAGGTGGTGAACGGTTGTTTTGGAATCTCTTGTTGGATTATGGGCAGTTGTTTTTATTCAGCTGCCTTTCCCAATCGGAAAATCTAAAATGACTTTGCAGCCTTTCCCTTCTTCGCTTTCAATCTGCATGGTTCCGTTATGAGCGTCTACAATCTGATGGACAAGAATTAGTCCGAGGCCATGCCTCAAATCCAATCTGTCATCGGTACTTTCCATATAATGTGGTTTTTCATTAAGTTCTTTCAATTTTTCGGTTGACAGGCCAATACCATTATCTGTTATAGAGAGAAAAATGCTTTTGTTCGTACAATCAAGAGCCAGTATGATATCACAGCCGTCCGGGTTGTGGCTGATACTGTTCTGCACAAGATTGCCTACTGCCCTCGAAATCAGGCGGGCATCACAATTGAACAAAACGGTTTCTGCCATAGGTGCAATTTCAATATTTATGGAATACTCATCGGACAGGCCTGTGTTGAGTAATTCAGCAGTATAGGAGCGCAGTAAGCCTGCCAGGCTGACAGGGCTTTTATGGATAGGCTGCATTTCATATTCCAGCCGTGATACCAAATTGAGGTCTTGCACTAATTCTCTGATTTTGACACTTTGCTGCCGGATAATTTCAGCTTCCTGGCGGACATGGGAATCTGCGCTTTTTTCATGTGCAATCCGTTCCGCATACCCCATGATCATGGAAAGGGGTGTCCGTATATCGTGAGAAACACCGCTGATCCAGTTTGCACGGGCTTGGTTCTGCCTGATTATTATGTCAGATGCCTTGTTGACGCTGTCGGCGATTCCTGACAACTCTCCACGCATGGAAATAGAAGCTGGCTTGCCGGTTCCCAGTGTTACAATCGAGGTTATGATCGGTTCCGCGTTTTTGAGAATTTTTCGTTTCGAGTAATAATAGACCAGAAACAGGATTACAAAATCAACCGCCAGTATCCCTATAACAAAAAAGGGAAAGGTTTTGATGGAACGCAGTGAATAGTAGTTGCTCGGTAATTTCATATAACTATCCTGAGGATATCCTAAAATCAACATACCATCGTCTGTATTCCTAATGAAGACCGGGTAATCGGCAAGATATCCTTTTGCAAATACAGCTACATCCTGGACAGTAAAATGCTCTGGTATTTCGTCAGGTGCGCCTGTCTCCCAAACCCGGTTCCCCTCCATATCCAGATAAATGGCCCAAATATGGTTGTTCTTTAACCGTTCAGATGTTTCTTTTGAGATACCTTCCAAAGAAGCAGATGCAGCGGCTTCTTCTAACATATTTTGCGGCGAAAGATCGCCATGATCTTTGGTTACAACCCCATAAAATGTCCATCCAAAAGCAATGCCGTTGATAAATAGTAGTAGGAGAACCAGCCCTGCAAAGGAGACCAGATATTTTGATATATATTTCCCAAGTGATTTCATAATGTTACTTCCTTGTGTTCAGTTTATAGCCCAATCCTTTGACTGTAATTAGGGAGACGGGCTTTGACGGGTCTGTTTCAATCTTTTCACGGATTCTGCGGACATGGGCATTCAGGCTATTTTCGTAGCCAAAAGGGTTATCGCCCCACAGAGCTTCACATAACGTATCCACGGTTACAATCCTGCCTTCATTGCGGGCAAGTGTTTCCAGAAAAATATGTTCCATTGCGGTCAGTGGGATGATCTTGTCGGCTTTGTGGACTTCGGCCCGGCTAAAGTCGATGGTGCAGCCGTCCAGATTTATCAGCGGTGTATCTTCTTTATAGCACCGGCGTAAGACGGCATAGATGCGATACAGTAATTCTTGCGGCAGGAAGGGCTTTATAATGTAGTCATCCGCCCCAAGTCCCAATCCGGATAGTCTATCTACAGCCTCGTCCTTTGCGGTCAGAAAAATCACCGGCACGTCTGAAAATGTGCGGATCTGCTGCATAAGAGAAAAACCGTCTCCATCCGGCAGCATGACATCTAAAATGGCAAGGTCGGGCTTCTCATTTTGAACCGCAGAAATTCCTTCCTTCACGGAAACCGCAGTCACAATATTCCGAAAACCATCATCAGACAGGATGGATGTAACCATTTTCAGCAGCTCCGGCTCGTCATCTACAAGCAGGAGTTTTTTATTTCGTAAAAAGGAATGATTCATGATTGACACCTCTTTGGTTTAGCAATTTACGGGCAGAGACCGGAAAAACTGCCCTTTGCGGACATTATACCATACTCTTATTGTTTCAGAAGATGTTTTGCGAAAAAGTAAGGTAAAAGTAAGGTTACGGCAAAGTTAATGTCAGGTTGGTGCCGTACCATAGAAGCATAGAAAGGAGATGTTTTTATGGAATACATTATCACTACGGAACAGTTGACAAAAAAATACAAAAATTTTGTTTCTGTCAACAAGGTTTCACTTCACATTCGGAAAGGCAGCATTTACGGTTTTCTTGGTCCCAATGGTGCGGGAAAATCTACCACCATGAAAATGCTTCTGGGACTGACTGCTCCCACAAGCGGCAATTTTGCCATTGATGGCAAACATTTCCCTGAAGACCGGCTTGCCATCCTTAAGGGGATTGGCTCTTTTATTGAATCACCATCATTTTATGCGAACCTGACCGGCCGAGAAAATCTTGATATTATCCGCCGGATTTTAAAGCTGCCTGCAAACTCTGTTGACGATGCCTTGGAGCTGGTCGGTTTGGAGGAGTTTGGGAACCGTCTGGCAAAAAAGTATTCACTGGGTATGAAACAGCGGCTTGGTCTTGCAGGGGCGCTGCTGGGCAGGCCGCCAATCCTGATTCTGGATGAACCCACCAACGGACTTGATCCCTCCGGTATCCATGAAATCCGGAACTTGGTTAAGTCCCTGCCGAATCTCTATGACTGCACTATAATGATTTCATCCCATATGCTCTCTGAAGTTGAGCTGATGGCGGATGACATCGGCATTCTCAATCATGGGAACCTTTTGTTTGAAGGAAGTCTGGACGATCTGAGGCATAGCGCACAGCAGACGGGAAATGGTCATAAGATTAGCGAAGCTAATAAGATTAGCACAGCTAATAAGATTAGCACTGCTAATAGGATTAGCACAGCTAATCTGGAAGATGTGTTTCTTGCCATGGTGGATCAGGACAATGCTGCCAGAAAGCGGAGGGCAGAGCTATGAGCATACTGGCAATTGAACTTCGGAAAGAAAAACGAACGGGCGTTATTCCGGTATTGTTGGCTGTCGGTATTTTGGGAGCTGCCTATGCTTTTCTCAATTTTACTATAAGGAAAGAAACACTGATGAGTTTACCGCTTGCCCCTATGGACGTTCTGCTGACCCAGCTTTACGGCATGATTATGATTCTGAATATGTTTGGGATCGTAGTCGCCGCCTGTATGGTTTATAACATGGAGTTTAAGGGCAGCGCCGTCAAAAAGATGTATATGCTTCCCATAAGTGTTTCGGGAATGTACCTTTGCAAATTACTGATTTTATCGGCCCTGTTTTTGGCTACAGTCGTTTTGCAGAATCTGGCTCTTGTCCAAATTGGGATGACAGACTTGCCGCAAGGGTCATTTGACCTGGGAACACTGATTAAGTTTGCAGGGTACTCTTTTATCACAGCAATGCCTGTCTTGTCATTTATGGTTTTAATTTCATCCTGCGCCCCCAATATGTGGGTTCCGCTGGGCGTTGGCGTTGCCGGCTTTTTAAGCGGAATGGCATTGGCTAATTCAAGTCTTAACCTTTTGCTGCTCCATCCCTTTGTCATAATGCTGAAGCCAGCGGTTGCCATGAGTGCACAGCCGGATATAACGGTTGTCATAGGGGCTTGTATTGAAACACTTGTTTTTGGGAGCATAGGACTGTGGAGGGCGGAGAATCTGCGCTATGAGTAAGGAGGAATACTGATTATGAGTTTTATGGAAATTCTCAAAATTGAATTTATGAAAGTAAAACGCGGGAGAATTGTACCGTTGATTTTTATTGCCCCGCTTTTGGTAGTGGCATCAGGGGTCGCAAACCTGAGCCAGTACTTTACACCGGAATATACAAACGCATGGCCTGCCATGTTCATCCAAAGCGCATTGGTTTATGCCTACTATCTGCTGCCGTTTTCCATGATCGTGGTCTGTGTGATGATCGCGGGACGGGAAACAGGGAATAACGGCATTTTAAAAATGCTGGCCCTGCCGGTCAGCCGGTATGCGCTCTCTATGGCAAAATTCTGCGTGCTGGTATTTTACTTATTTATGGAGATGGTTGTGTTTCTTGCGGTATTTGTAATTGCCGGGACAGTTGCAACAAGTGCAATGAGCGTGACGGAAACGCTGCCCGTTTTCTATCTGGTGAAATGGTGTATTGGACTGTTCCTGACAATGCTGCCGTGCGTGGGAGCTATGTGGGCGATTACTGTCCTGTTTGAAAAGCCGCTGCTTTCTGTAGGCTTAAATCTGCTCCTAGTTATTCCCGGCGTGCTGGTCGCAAATACACCTTTATGGATAGCATATCCTTATTGCTACAGCGGTTATCTGGTGTCCTGCTCCCTGCATGATTTTACAGTGGAATCTGGCACGGCAGCATTTACGTTGTTCCCCTTCCTGCCGGTTGCGGTACTGGTCTTTGTATTGGTATTTGCGGCTGCTGTTACACAATTTGGGAAAAAGGAAATGAGGTAAATTATTACGGAAAATCTGAGGAAGTCTGGAAAGACTGCTGATTATCAATAAAGATTAACTTTAGAGGTAATGGGATTCTGCCGAAGTAATAGGAAAGAGCAGAAAGCCTTGTGGGAGGAATGGCTGAGACATTTAGGGAGATGGAATGATAAGAAAAGAGAGCATATCATTTGCAGGCGCATCAGTTCCCCGAACTGTTGGACTTTGTAAAAGGACACATACTATAAGATCAGTAACGCTGAGGAATTTTTGTTTGAAGCAAATCGCCGCACATAGTATAATAACAAAAAGGGTCGAGGTGTCAAGGAGGACGCAATATGCAGATAACAAGGGATAATTATTCACAATACGCAAACATGATACAGCAGATGTTTGGCAATAAGAAAAATTTCAGCAATCCATTAGCCCAATGTGATTATGGGAATTTTGCATTGCGTTTCAAGCCGGTTGACATCAATTTCACAAAGCCGAATTGGGATAACATCATGACAAAAAGGGATAAGCCTGCAATGTCGGAGAAGGAATTTGAGGAAGCCATAAAAGAGCTTGCAAGGAAAGAATTTTCCACCGGGAAAAGGGATGATGCGGCATATAGGAAATTATGCATGCAGCATGGTGAAACGGTATCCCCGGACAGGAAAGCCATTTATGAATCAAGTATGAGAAAGACAGGCGGAAAGATGAATGCGGCTTGCATGTTTTGGGACAGTAATGGGAACAAAACACTGTCCTACAATCCCGAATCAAGGAATTGGCATGCCATAAGCACAGAGGAAGAATTTGCAAGAGCGCGTGTGTTTACATCTATCTACAATGATGAACTGGCACGCCTGAAAAAAGAGTATGGAGAAAGCGCAAAGGGAACAGTATCCTATCAGCAGATACAGTCTGACGTGGCAGCAGGAATAAAAAAGGCATCTGCGGAAGGTGTTGGAAGCACAGTTGATTATACGGTTTAGCGGCAGGGGCGGCTCTGAACGACAGAGGAGCCGCCGCGAAAATGAATGTGCAAGACTGAAAATGAAAGTGCAAAAGGAGACTCTTTAATGAAAAAAGTGATTTTAGGTTCAGTGATGTTTTTTGCAGGATTGCTTTCTGGTGTGGTAATTTTGGCAGAAACAATGTCTAAGGATGAGATTGTAAATGGACAACAGTTATCCTCATTTCGGATTATGTCTCAATACGGCCTTATGCCTGTATTTTGTATTTTGGTTGGCATTGCTGTCTTGGGGATTGGTATTGCAATCTGGGGAGCGCTTGAAAAGAAAGAATGAACAGGAAATAAAGTCTACGGACAGCAGCCTTAACCAGTGTGGAGGTATGGAAATGGAAATACGCCATTCAACAGAAAAAGACCTTTATCGAATCATGGAAATCTATGAGCACGCCCGGCACTTTATGGCAGAGCATGGCAATCCGAATCAGTGGGGACCGACAAACTGGCCGCCGGAAACATTAATCCATTCTGATATTGTTAATGGGAACAGTTATGTATGCATATGTGATGAAAGAATAGTCGGTACATTTTTCTTTCAATGCGGCAAAGATATCGAACCAACCTACCGTAAGATAGAAGACGGCAAATGGATGGATGACAGTGCGTATGGTGTAATTCATCGTCTGGCAGGCGATGGAACTGTGAGAGGTGTTGGAAAATTCTGCATTGACTGGGCATATGGGCAATGCGGTCATCTGCGTGTGGATACCCATGGAGATAACCGGGTGATGCAGAACATATTTGAAAAAAACGGTTTTGTTTATTGTGGGACAATATATGTGACAGAAGATTGTCATCCAAGGATGGCATTTGAAAAAATCGGGGCGGCAGGTGACCTATAAGAAAGGTGTCAAGTGCTATTGCCATATCTTTTATGATCTTATATCTATGAACGCTTCGTCTTTAATGGCGGCAAGGACCTATACGTCGATCAAGCCGCGTTTCAGTTGAATATCCATCTAATTAAAAACATTTCACAGCACTGCAAACACATTCGGTGTCATTATTATGGCTTGCCCGGATAATGGGTATTATAATGTTTGGTTTAAGGAAGGTGATCCTATGATTAATATTGCGGTCTGCGATGATGAAAAATGTATGTCAGAAAAAATTGAAAAAATGGCAGAAGATTTTTTCAAAAGGAAAAACACAGATATCTCTGTTGTGAAGTATTCATCAGGAGAAGAATTGTTAAAAAGCAATGAAAGAATAGATATCCTTTTTCTTGATATCGGGATGCGGGGGATGGACGGAATAGAAACTGCCAGAAAATTAAGGGCGCATGGTTATAATGGCTTTCTGGTCTTTATAACGGTTTTAAAAGAAATGGTATTTAAGTCTTTTGAGGTACAGCCCTTTGATTATCTGGTGAAACCTGTGCAGGAAGAGCATTTCGAGAAGACAATGGAACGGCTTTTCCTTTCCATGCAGGACAGGTTATCACCGGAAAAAGTAAATTTGTTGGTCCAAAAGGGATATGAAAGTAATATCATTTCTTTTCAGGATATTGTCTGCTGTGAGATCATAGACAGAAAAGTGTATCTGTATCTTATATCGGGAGAGGTCACCAGCTACTATGAAAGAATTGAAAATCTGGAAAAGAAGCTGGACGGGAGGTTTTTCAGATGCCACAGAAGCTACCTGATCAATTTGAACCATCTGAAAAGCTACAGGAACAATACTGCATATATGGAAGATGGAAAAGAAATACCTGTGTCACGTCTTAGAAGCAAGGAATTCTCAAAAGTGATCTTACAGTATATGAGGGAATGGAGATTGGGAAATGATTGATTATTTGGATTTTTTTAGCATATACGTCATGACAAGTCTTGAAATGCTTATGGGGTTTTGGTTTTTCACAGGTTTTTTGCAGAAAAAAGGGAAACCCATATACTGTATATTATTTGGGGTCTTTGGGATGGCTGTTCTGGAGGTCTTTAACTTACAGGGCTTTTTGGCATTTCTCGTATTTATCCTGCTTCTTATGGCGGCGGGAAAGCTGTTTTACAGGGCGGATTTTGTTCCTGCGGCTTTGTATGCAGTCGTAACAGTTGAAATTATGAATTTATGCTTTGGCTTAACGAATTCCTTATCTTATATTCTGTTTCCTGTTATTTTAGAAAAAAGTCCCGGTTTTTTCGGCTTTATTTTAATGGGAGCAGGTAATGCCATTGCTTTTGCGCTGTCTGTCCTGTGTTATCGGGGCGTACAAAAATGCAGTGGATGTGATGAAACAGCCGACAGAAAATATGTGTTTGTGATATTGATGCCGGCGCTATTGATTTTTTTGGCCAGTG
>CAMWJC010000059.1 GCA_947174495.1 uncultured Lachnospiraceae bacterium
AAGCCGTATTATCTAATGAGGGATGCTGCGCCACTGACACAAACTGGCTCGCTTATTTCATCAATGATAAATATGATTCGGTGGGCAGTTTTTGTTATGCCTGCCGGGATGGAAACGGGCATATCACCACATATATCAAGCATAATAGTGAGTACTATTTTATTGACATGATGATGTGCCGAAAAGATTCTCAAGATTTTCTCTGCAAAGAAAATGGTTTGTTGTCTGATTTAATGGATTCAGAATGGGCAGGGTTCTTATACAGATGTAAAAATCCTGTTGATTTTTGCCTCTTCAATATTGACCGGTTTAAGGCAAAAAATAGGAGTATTCCATTTTGTTTCTATTTAAGGAAAAGTAGTTTTGCCACAGCCACAGGCGAGCATACCGATGAAAGAGGAGCAACGTTTTATATACCCCAAAAGGATGACCCATTCATTATATATTCATCGGACCAAAATAATTGTAATGTATCCTTTGTTGAATTTTAATAATATTTCAAAAGTGGATATTTGAACAATATCCCTTTCGTACAAGAATGAAGGTCCTAGAATTAGGAAGTGGAAGAGGTAAACTGTGAGTTTACGGAGGAATATAATCTATTGCGTTTCAGATGATACATATGGAAATTGCATATAAACTATTAAAGCGTATGCCACAGATATCAAACGCTGCAGAATTTATTCTTGGTTCTGTAGCACCTGATTCTGTACATATGAATCCAAATTATGATGTTACTATGAAAGTAAAATCGCATATGTTTGAGGGCTGTGGTATATGGGGCGATACAAAAGATTATCAACTATGGGAAAAAAAATTTTATCTTTTTTGTGAAAATGTCGCTGAAAAAGAACATGCTTATAGAGATTATTGTATTGGAATATGCGTTCATTGCTTGACAGATTATTGGAATGACATAAAAATTTGGGGAAACCTTCAGAGTAAGAATATTCCGCCAATGAATATTGATGAGTTTAAAAAGGCATATTATCCAGAGGCTCAAGGTATTGATTTTTGGCTTTATCAAAATAGTAAGAATACACAATTAATTAGGAAAATGCTTTCAGAAGCTCTTGCAATGGATGTTGAAGGGATTGTTAATAAGGAAGACGTTGAACGTCTAAGAAACCACTTGCTGAATACACAATATAATGTTGATATGGTAGACCTATCAACATATCATTACTTCTCAGCAAATGGTATTAATGATTTTATAGAATTTACTGTAAATAATATTGCAGAAACAATATTGAGATGGTTATGAGGATACGATACAGATTTTGAAATCAAAAGACCGGCCAGCAATTTCCCTAAAGACTCGCTCGAAACTTCCTGATCTCATCCAGATACTTCTGCCCCAGCGTACTGAGCGGCATTCCCTTCCTCTTTAAATAACCGATAGTCATAAGCTCCTTTGACTTCAGCTTTACCGCACAATAATCGGAACCGTTCAGACTTTCACAGATAATTCCGGAACATAGAGTATAACCGTTTAACCCTACCATCAGATTCAGCAGAGTTGCCCTGTCATTTGCCTTGATCAGTCTTTTATAAGCATAGGTACTTAGCACTTCCTCTGCAAAGTAAAAAGAGTTGTTTACTCCCTGCTCAAAAGAAAGACAGGGGTATTCCTCCAATTCTTCCAGTTCAATCTCATCCCTGTTGGCAAGGGGATGTCCCTTCCACATATATACATAGATTCCACACTTGAAGATCTCTTTAAATTCCAGGCCAGACTCCTGAAACAGCTTGGTAAGCACCGCAGAATTAAAGTCATTCAAATAGAGAATCCCAATCTCACTGCGGAAATTCTTCACATCCTCAATCACCTCGTAGGTCTTGGTTTCATGCACTGCAAATTCGTACTCATCCATACCGAACTGCTTCACCAGCTCTACAAACGCCTTCACCGCAAAGGTATAATGCTGCATAGATACACTGAAACGCTTCTTACTGTTCTTCTTCTCAACATAGCGGTCCTCCACCAAACGATACTGTTCCACCACCGCTCTGGCATAACCCAGAAATTCTTCTCCCTCCGGTGTGATGCGCACGCCCCGGTTACTGCGATTAAACAGTGTAATGCCAATCTCTTCCTCCAGTTCTTTCATGGCCTGGGAAAGGCTGGGTTGGGCAATGAACAGAGTTCTTGCCGCCTCATTCATGGAATGAGTATCTGCAATTGCAATTACATAGCGAAGCTGTGTCAGTGTCATGGTTTGTTCCTTTTCTACATACTTTGGGAGTTAATTAATTCCTCTATGGTTAATATACATTTTATTTGTATTCTGAAAAATCCTAAAAATAACGCTGCTTTCAAGGATCTGAAAGAATGATATCCATCATTTCCCTTGGAGTAACAATAAACGGCTTTATCGGAAAATGCTTTATATTGCCTGTCACGAGATATGCGTCTCCTGCTTTTCGTTTCTCCATAACAACCTCATAAAAGACCCTGTCTTTTGGATCAGGTAATTCAATATCAATGGAATCCGCATTGATGAAAATTCCCCTTCTTTGGATATTCTCTAATACATCAGAGATAATCTCCTCTGTAAGATGGAATTTCGGTCGTGAAAGCACCTCCCGATATTCCTCCACAATTTGTTCATTTAATACTGGAACAATCGGGCCATCAAAAGCCAACTCCACGACATTGCCTGGTATGGAATTCCACTTCAGCATTGCAGAGATGAGCACATTTGTGTCAATGACCACATAATATTTCATAACATCACCTTGATTTCCTTACTTCCGCAATTTCCGCATTAATTTCATCCAATGTCATATCCGCCACTCCTGCTTCTTGCGCAAGACGGCTGGCTGCTTTCATCGCCTCCACTGCACGGTTTTCGGATTCACTTTCAAGTTTCATACTGAATGGAATACCATTTTCCTGAATCAACCTCGAAATACACATGCGCATATATGTTTGCAAATCAATCCCAAGACGCTCACAAATATTCATTGCTTTGACCTTTGAAGTATCATCCGTGCGAAACTGAACTAACGAACTTGCCATAATATTTTCTCCTTTCATGATATTTATATTATGCCACATCATGTAAACATATGCAATCATTTGATGACTCCATAAATTTACATATAACATATCAATATCTTATCGCATCAAATCTCCATACGCTCTCTGCACATTAAAAGCCCCGGAACCGAAGTTCCGGGACTTCTAAACACATTATACACAATTGTCATTCATTATTCAAAAGGAATTACTGCTCCATCGTATGTACTGATGATATAATTCTTGATAGTATCCGTTTTCAGAGCTGCCACCAACGCTTTTGTCTTATCTGTATTCTCGTTTCCTTCCTTTACAGCGATTACATTTACGTAAGTCTTTGCTGCTTCTGAGTCAGAACTTTCATATACAAGAGCATCCCGCGCTACGGAATAGCCTGCTTCCAGCGCATAGTTACCATTCATAACTGCATAAGCAAACTCGCTGATAACTCTGGGAATCTGTGCTGCTTCCATCTCCTTAATTTCAAGGTTATAAGGATTATCGATAATGTCATTTACGGTTGCTGTAAGGCCTACACCATCCTTTAATGTGATCAGTCCGTTATCCTGTAAAAGCAGAAGTGCTCTAGCCTCATTGGTCGTATCATTGGGAACAACGATATTATCTCCATCTGCCACTGCGCCTAAATCCGACTTGGTTCCGGGATAAATTCCAAAAGGTTCATAATGGATACCGCCCGCATTTACCAGATGAGTGCTTTTTTCCTCATTAAAGCTGTTAAGATAAGGAATATGCTGGAAATAATTTGCGTCAAACTCTCCGCTTTCCACCACCTCATTGGGCTGTACATAATCATCAAAAACCGTAATCTGAAGATCATAACCCTGCTCTGCAAGAATGGGCTTTACCTGCTCCAAAAGCTCCGCATGAGGGGTTGCTGATGCCGCAACCTTAATCACCTTATCATCCGCCTTTTTGCCGCCGCATCCCGTAAGGACACCTGCAACAAGCGCTCCTGTTAATAAAACTGCCAAAATCTTTTTCATAATATTTCTCCTCCTTTTTGTTCGCTAGAGTGAGTATAGCACTCTGATACACATTTGTACAATATATAAAAAATCTTGCCAGTTATAGGTTGTTCCTATATCCAGCAAGATTTTCCTCGTTAATCCAGTTCGCTTAAACCGGTATATAGCTCATAATAACGACCCTTTTGTGCCAACAGATCATTGTGATCGCCCCTCTCTATGATCACGCCGTTTTCCAGCACCATGATGGCATTTGCATTTCTTACCGTGGACAGTCTGTGAGCAATTACCAGAGTAGTTCTCTCCGCCATCAGACGATCCATTCCCTTTTCAATATGCTTTTCCGTTCTGGTATCCACGGAACTGGTAGCCTCATCCAAGATCAAAACAGGTGCTTTCGAGATTGCGGCGCGGGCAATGTTAATGAGCTGTCTCTGCCCCTGGCTTAAATTGGCGCCGTCACCCTCAAGCATGGTATCATAGCCATGTTCCAGATGCATGATAAATGAATGAGCGCTTGCCGTTCTTGCTGCCTGCTCAACTTCCGCATCCGTCGCATCCAGTCTTCCATACCGGATGTTTTCCCGAACCGTTCCCGTAAACAAATGGGTGTCCTGCAAAACCATGGAAATGTTTCTCCGAAGATCATCTCTCGCAAGCTCCGTAACCGGGATGTCATCTATGGTGATTATGCCCGAATCAATATCATAAAAACGGTTGATCAGATTAGTAATCGTTGTTTTTCCTGCGCCGGTAGAGCCTACAAAAGCAATTTTCTGTCCCGGCTTCGCATACAGGGAAATATTCTTCAAGATAGTCTTATCCGGATTGTACCCAAAAGTCACATCTTTCAGCGCCACTGCTCCCTTTACTTCCTTATAATAATTCTGCGCATCCTCACGGACTACCTCAGTAAGGAATCCTTCCTGTCCGGTAACGGCATTTTCCTTAGGAATCACATACAGCTTCTTTCCTTCTTCCTCGCAGATCGTCACTGCATGCTCCGAATCCTCTGCTTCCGGCTCGGCATCCATCACTGCAAACACACGCTCTGCTCCGGCAAGTGCGGAAAAGATGGTGTTCACCTGCATCGCCACCTCATTAATCGGTCTGGAAAACTGTCTGGAATAGTTGACAAATACACTAAGTCCGCCAATGTCAAATCCACGGAGTACACACAAAATTCCGCCGATGCATGCAGTGAGGGAATAGCTGACCTGACTTAAATTCCCCATAACCGGTCCCATAATTCCGCCAAAAAACTGTGCTTTGATCTGCTTTTTACGAAGATCCTGATTTAAATATTCAAATTCGTCCCGGGATTCTTCTTCATGGCAGAAAACCTTCACTACCTTCTGTCCTGTCACAGTCTCCTCAATATAACCGTTCAACGTACCGATTGCCGCCTGCTGCGCCCGGTAATATTTCCGGCTTCTTCCACCTACAAAAGCAACAGCCCGAAGCATCACAGGTATCATAACAATCGTTATGAGCGTCAGCCACACATTGGTATAGATCATCAGCGCAAAAGTTCCAACTATACTAATTGATCCGGAAATCAACTGAACCACTGTATTATTCAACATTTCTCCTACAGCATCTACATCGTTGGTAAATCGGCTCATCACATCACCGTGATTGTTGGTATCATAATATCTGACCGGAAGCTTTTGAAGCTTTCCAAACAGATCATTACGAAGCTTCTGAATTGCTCCTTGAGATACACCGATCATGATTCTTTGCTGCAGGTACTGTGCCAGTATCGCCACAAGATAAATGCACGCCATCATCAGCACACCCTTTAGCAGGTTTGCCACGCTTTTGTCATCAGCGGTCAGTCCATTAATAATAGGACGCAGCATATAAGAACCGGCAAGATTTGCAATAGTTCCTCCGATCACGCACAAAAAGACAATTCCCAGCTTCAGCTTTTGATCCGCAATATATCCGAAAAGCCTTCCCACTGTTTTTTTCACATTGCCAGGTTTTCTGCCTGCCATCGCATTCGCGGTGTTACGCCTCCCCGGGCCGGGCATCTTCGGCCCCGATCCTCCCGGTTTTCCCATTTGCAATGGCTCCTCTTTTGGATTCAGTTTACTTTCATATTTTTTTTCTAAATAGGCAAGTTTTTCCGCTCTCATGATGCACTCACCTCCCGATCCATCTGGGAATAATAGATTTCCTGATAAGCCTCACAATCCTTAAGAAGCTGCTCATGACTACCTATACCAACAATCTGTCCTTCGTCCAAAACAAGAATCGCATCCGCATCCATTACCGAGCTGATCCTCTGTGCAATGATGATCTTCGTGGTATCCTTTAAAGTTCCGGTAAAGCTCTCTCTGATTTTTGCTTCTGTTGCCGTATCCACTGCACTCGTAGAATCATCCAGAATTAAGATTTTGGGCTTTTTCAAAAGAGCTCTTGCAATACACAGCCTCTGTTTCTGTCCACCAGACACATTGACACCGCCCTGTCCAAGCTCCGTTTGATATCCTTCGGTAAATGAAGTTACAAAGTCATCCGCCTGTGCCGCTTTTGCCGCTTTTTTCATATCTTCTAAAGAAGCTTCTCCATCGCCCCACATCAGATTTTCCGTAATGGAACCGGAAAAAAGGACATTTTTCTGAAGCACCATGCCCACACCCTCACGGAGATTCTTCAAAGAGTAATCTTTTACATCGACACCATCTACCAAAACCTGTCCTTCATCCACATCATACAACCGGGGAATCATCTGAACCAGCGTTGTCTTTCCACTGCCGGTAGAGCCGATAATACCAAGAATCTTCCCGCTTTCTATGGTAAAGCTGATATGAGAAAGTACTGCTTCTTTGTTCTCTTTATAATAACGAAAAGACACATCCCGAAACTCCACTTTTCCGCTATTTACGGTCTTTTTTGGCAGTGCACAGCCCTCATCGGAGAGATTTACTTCCGTATCAAGCACTTCCGTGATACGATGTAAAGACGCAAGCGCTCTGGAACTCTGTAAAAGCACCATTGCCAGCATCATAAGCGACATAAGAATCTGAACGATGTAAGTAGTAAAAGCAGTCAGATCTCCTACAGGCATAATTTCTGCCAGAATCTGGTTGCCGCCAAACCACACAACCGCCAGCGTAGTAGCATTCATCATGCACATCATAAGGGGCATAGTGAAAATAACAACCTTAAAGGCATCTAAACTGGACTGCTTCAGCTCTTCATTGGAATCAGCAAACCTTTTTTCTTCATAACTGCCCCGCACAAAAGACTTGATCACCCGCACATTAGTAAGTACTTCCTGGATATTGGAATTGAGAAAGTCCAGCTTTTTCTGCATCATTTCAAATCTCGGAAACGCCGTTTTGATGATCAATGCAATCAATAGCGTCAGAATAGGAATCACTACCAAAACAACAACGGCAAGCTGGGCATTCATCATAATTGCCATAATCAATGCGCCAATCAGCATCCCCGGTGCACGCAGCATCATTCTAAGCGCCATATTAATTAAATTCTGTACTTGAGTAATATCATTAGTCAACCGTGTAACCAATGAGCCGGTGCTGAACTGATCCAGATTGGAAAAAGAAAACTTCTGCACCTTGTCAAACAGATCGCTTCGAAGATCGGAAGAAAAACTGATTGATGCCTTTGCGGCGAAATAGGCTCCGCCAATCCCTCCTGCCATCATCAAAAGCGCTGTCATTATCATACATGCCCCCATCCCGATAATATAAGGAACATTATGCTCTGCCGCTCCGATATTGATAATATTTGCCATAAACTTCGGCAGCAACACCTCCCCGATTACCTCTACGATCATCATAATCGGGCCGATGATAAATGCCGAAAGATATGGTCTTATATACTTCCAAAATCTTTTCATATACTACTCCTGCCTTTCTTATTATGTCATTTGCTATTCTTCTCTGTTATTGGCCGGTAAAAATCCTCTCCATTTTGGATAAACCTTTTCAAAAAGCCTTCCAAAACCTCCAAATCTTCTTTCGAAAATCCATCCAATAAAGCGTTTTCAACCTCCTGAAAATAAACACAGCTTAAACGTATCGCTTCCATTCCTTTCTGCGTTACTACAACATGATTCATCCGGTTATCCGATTCCACACTTTGTCTTTCAATATAACCGGACTTTTCCAGCTTTTTAAGCGCCACCGCGACAGCTGCCGGAGATACCTCCAGTTCCCGCGCAAGCATCGTCTGAGAACAATCCGGATGCTTTCCAAGGATCATTAATAACCTGTGCTGACTTCTGTGAAGACCGGTATCCTTGACTCTGTATTCAACAGAACTTCTTATAACCTGATCAGACCGCCTAAATAAATTTACAATCTGATGCCGTTTATTTTCCATCATAACCTCCTTCCAAAAGCGCTGCCAGCCAGCGTTTTACTTATAATGTTCATGACTTTTTCAAAATGTTAAACATTTAATATTTAACTAGTTAACCATTTGCCATTATATGCTTTTCAACCAAATAATGTCAATTGAATTTTGTATATTTAAGAAAATGGAAATGGTTTTTAGAAATAATTTATAATTTACTATTGATATGTTATATGCAAATTATTTTCAGGAGCCAGCTATCTGGCATGGTCAAAAAGTTTTAAACTGGCACTTTTTCAAATGCCACTCATGCATATAATAAAGTACAATGATGTGATAATTTTGAGATGTGATGCATCTTCACAATGAAGCTCAATGCATTTTAAAAAGGAGAATCATTATTATGAAAAATCAAATGACTCAAAAAATTGCTTTAACAGGTCTGATGGCCGCCCTCTCTTATGTGGTATTCACCTTTTTACAGATCAGAATCCAACTCCCCGGCGGAGATGCCACTTCCATTCATCTGGGAAATGCGGTCTGTGTACTTGGCGCCCTTCTTCTCGGCGGTGTTTACGGCGGTCTGGGCGGAGCAATCGGCATGACAATCGGAGATCTTTTAGATCCCCAATACATCATATATGCCCCCAAGACATTTATCTTAAAATTCTGCATTGGATTGATTGCAGGACTGATTGCACATAAATTAGGAAATATTTCTTCTGAAACAGACAACAGCAAAGTTTTAAGATGGACTATTCTTGCAGCCATATGCGGACTGGGATTCAATGTGATTTTTGATCCGCTTTTCGGTTACTTCTATAAACTGTTCATTATCGGGAAGCCTGCTGCCGAGGTCACACTTGCCTGGAATATTGCCTCCACCTCTATCAATGCAGTGACATCCGCAATTGTTTCCGTACTGCTTTATATGGCGCTGCGTCCGGCACTTAGGAAGGCGGGATTTCAATTTTAACGTTTAGCAGGGTTACGGAAATTAATATAAACCCGGATAAAATCAAATTCTACGCGCCATACTGGCGCTTGCCGCGACTCTCGTTCTACAAAAAGCGTAATGGTGCTAAGCTCGTTAAGAACCTCGCTAAGCACCAACGCTTTTTGAAGGGCTCCTATAGAATTTGATTTCTATCCGGGTTTTAAGTTATTGACTGACGAAAAACCAGCTAAAAACTCCACTATGGTCGTCTAATCCACTGTCTGGCCGTCCGCTAAAGCGTGGACCATTTCGCCTTAGTGAAGTTCCCAGTTGGACTATGCGTCATTCAACAGCACAGCACAGAATAAAATAAATCCTTAAGGAACCAATTCGCGCACGCTTTATCAAGCGTGGTGACGTAGGATTTATTTTATTCTGTGCGGACGTTTTACACATGCATATCTATGCTAACCGTTAAACTATGCACGCCTTAAGCGGACTCAGCAAAACCCCTGTCAGCTTAAAGCACAAGATCCCCACTGGAATCAATATCAGTGTACAGCAGCATACCAGCCCCAGCACTCCGCATAAAATCGCACAGGGCAGGCAAAAAATCAACTTAAGTGCAATTTTCAATATGCCTCCTGCAAGATGCAGGCAAAGCGAAAGTACCAAAAACAAGATAAAAAAGACAAAGATAATCGTCAATGTAATCATAGTTACCTCCTTAATTACTCCTGGAAATTTACAGTAATATTTCCCATGTTACAGGATAATTCAATAGTTCCCGGCGCGCTATTATCAATATTTCTCTCAGCCGCCAGTCCGGCAATACTTCTTCCACCAAGATCAATATTCCCGGCAGCACATTCAATCTCGTAGTTGTAATCATCCTCAGAGCCTTCGATTATGATATCCATATTCCCAAGATCACATTCCGCATCCAGTTCCTTTAAGATTTTGCCGTGGTATACGCACTCGCCCATACCCACTTCCAGTTTGACTTCCTGGGCCGTCATATCACTGGTTTCTACTCTTCCCGCTCCAATATTGGATGAGAACTTTGTAACATCTGCAAAATTAACCCTGACCTCACCGGCTCCTACCTCTATTTCCAGTTCATTTGCAGTTATATTATCAATTTCCGCTACACCTGCACCACAGGTAAGTTCTACTTCATCAAAGCTGCTTCCGCTGGGAATATCTATGATGATCTGATTTTGGGAAAGATCCTCCCCGATGAAATGATTTCCTTTAAAACTCTCGACATGCAGCGTATCTCCATCGGTATAATAATCACAATCTCCCACTCCCTGCACGGTAATTGAGATGACTCCGTCAGCCTCATCCTTTTCCCGGACGAAAAACTGCCCTGCTCCAAGGGTCAACTCCAGGTTCTTAATTCCGACTGCTGCAATCTCACCAGGCTCTCCTATTGTCATATAATCCTTTATTTCTCCATTTATTTTCAATTCTGTAGGGGCATCCTCCTCACGCCATCCTAAGTGCCAGCCTCCGTGATGCGATATGTGCCAGTCATCAATTGTATCCAGAATCCCAATATCTTTTAATCTGCCAAGAATCCATTTCGAATTGCTTAAAAGTATCCTTCCTCCTATCACTGTACTGATCAGTGCAAACACAATACCTACAGCCATCGAAATTCCTGCTGCCATAAATCCGTATTTAAAAAATTTATTCATACCGCTGCCTCCTTTTTACCAAAAAGCTTTTTACAAATATACGCTATACCCTGACAAATGGCAGGTATCAACTTGCCTACTATAAATACAGTAATCAACATGAATAATATTCCCAGTGACAGGCAGATCAGCCCGCCTCCAACAAGACCCATCGCAGTAATCGGAGCGGAGAATACACAGCCGAATCCTCCTGCGACCAGCGAAAGTGCCACTATAATCAAAATAATTGCTGTCAGACTAAATCCAAATATCAACGCCAGTACTATAGCAAAAACACTTGCGATCACTCCCAATAGAGCGCCTGCTACTCCCAGGATTACCGGAGAACAGATAATGCATCCAATCACGATCAGCACAATTGCCCATGTAGGAAATTCCTCTTTTTTACCTGTTGTCTGCTGTCCGTTTCCGCCCGCTGCCGCATTTCCGCTTCCATTTGCAAAAGAGGCAGTACTTGTGCTTCCGGTTCCTGTATTTCCATTCGCCCCATTTTTACCTGCCGCACTTGCGGTTCCCATGCCCTCTGATTTTGATCCTTCGCTCTGCCGGGGTCTTTTTATGATCGCATTCTGCCCGGCATTACTTTGATTGGAAAATCCATTTTCCGTGAACTCTCCCATTGCCAGATTATCAGTAAGACCGTCTTTTACAATTTTGGCCACCTGCTCCGGAGAACCCAACGCCTTTATGACCTCCTGCTCGTTCTCTCTTCCGGCATCATTGAAGTAATCATTATAATATTGAAGCGCTTCCTCCCTCTCGTTTGGTGAGATGTCGGAAAGCAGCGACTCCAGTTGTCTCATAAATTCCCATCTGCTCATTTGCTCGTTCCTCCCTCGAATATTCCATTAATTTTGGCAGAATACTTTCTCCATTCACTTTCGTATAGATTCAGCTGAAGCCTTCCCCTTTCGGTTGCTTTGTAATACCGCCTGTTCCTTCCAGCACACTCCATATCGTATACCTCAAGACATTCATCCTTTTGAAGCCTCCGCAGCACCGGATACAATGTGGACTCAGAAAGTTCTATGATCTGCCTTACGTCTTGCGTGATCTTATATCCATATGCTCCTTCCGGCTCTCTGGACACTACAGCCAGCACGATCGCATCTAAAAGCGCCGCTCCTGTATTAAAAACCATAACCGCATCTCCTTCCTCCAAATCATTACTTACACATTTCGCTAATTATCCAATCTGATAAGTCACAATCCATCTTTCCGCTGCCAACATTACTTTTTATTTTATAATATTATATGGCATATAGTATTATTACCTTTACGCATACTATATGCCATATAATATTATTTGTCAACATATATTTTCAAAAAACGATTAGTCAAAAATGAATGGAATAGGTTTACTTAAAATTCGCTGCAAATTGACTCATAATTCGCTATCATGATATACTACACAAATAGTAACCACTATTATTATAGAAGGGAGACATTATGAAAAGAAAATCAATATTCTGCTTAGCGACTGCTCTACTCTTAACTCTGTCAGCCTGCAGCCCTAAATCTGCAAATACTCACGTGACAGAAGACGAAAATATGAGCTCTTCAGAAACTCCAGCACACGATACGGAAATTTCTTCTGACCCTGAAGTATCTGATCAGGATAATGTAGAAGAAGTCTCTGAGGCTATTTCTCTTCAGACATGTACTGTTGATAATATCACTTTTTCCGTAGATGCGTCCTGGCAGCCTCAATCCGGTATGGAAGGGACCTTTCTGATTCCGGATGAAGCGTGTGCATATCAACTACAGGGCATATCTCCTCTCGGCGACTATGCTCCCCAGGACTTTTTTGACAGCCTTATCGAGGTTTACGAAAGTCAATACTCTATTATAAACGCCGACACCACGCTAAGCGCTTATACCAGTCCTGACAATGTGGAATGCTACCTCGGCAATATTAAAATGATAATGGATAATAATTTCTTTGATATTGATGTGCTAATCGCACCCCAGAAAAATACGGTAGTTACTTTTGCTGCTACCTGCTTTAAAGATGATCAGGATAAAGTTGATATTCGAAAAGTGAGTTCTACTGCAACCTTTCAGATTGGAGATATGGACTACGTTACCGGTAATGCTTTCATTGCCAACGACGGTTCTGAATTATGTCTGCAATCGGACGGTACATTTGCCAACTATCGTTACGCTGATGACTACGATGGAGAGCGCCTTGTAGGCACATACGAAGTCTATTACGGTCAGTCCGCCATCGATCATGTTGCTGGAATGACCGAGTACGGTCTGACTGCGGACGAATTGAACAGTGTACTGCTTGCTGCACAGAATGGCTATGTCTTAAACAGCAGCCGCAGCATGGCATTACTTACAGAATCAGATTCCTCTGATGACTCATATCATATCTGCCTTGATACATTTTATGCGCTCATTCTGCACAACGAGCAGTATATTGACACTTCAAACGAATCCAGCGAAGTCGGCACCACGACTCTGTTTATTGGTTATTATATCCCAGAATTACAGATGCTAGATATGACAAATGCCAATGCTGCCAACTATGCGCGGTTTACTTATAAAGGGCCTGCTGATTCAGCGCAATAAAAACGTTTAGCTGAGTTTACCCATAGAACCTAAACGACCACTCGGATAAGAAATAAATTCTACGTCAGCACGCTCGATAAAGCGTTCGCGAATTGCTTCCTTAAGAATTTATTTCTCATCCGAGTTAGTTTTTGGCTGACGTGAAATCAGCTAATGCCTCCACTATAGTCGCCTAATCCACTGTCCTGCTATCTGCCAAAGAGTGGCCCATTCGGCCTTAGCGAAGCGGTTAATTGGGCTTTGCGTCATTCGATAACCCAGCGCCGATTAAGATAAATCCTTAAGGAAACAATTCGCGGACGCTTTATCGAGCGTGTTGACGTAGGATTTATCTTAATCGGCGCGAATGTTTTGTATACGCATACCCAACCAAACATTAACACATCTCACATCTTTTTCCTATAGTAAGTATCTGCTATCAAATAAGAAAACAAAAAGGTATAAGTAACAAACAGCATGATCTTAATCAGATAAGCATCATACAAGCCTCCTACCAAAGCCGTGACCATGCAGCAGATAAGCATCACTCGAATCGCTGCCAGCATTGCTTTACTCCGAATTTCCGCATTCCTCTCATCATAATTCTCGATCCTGCTTTGTTTTAGCTTCTCTTCATTGTTAAGAAGAAGCAGATTTTTGATAAGCAAAATCAGACTGGCTACGGAAATACCTGCGCAGGCGCCGCAATATACGCCTAACATATAATCGGAAATCTCTCCGATTCCTCTCAGTTCCACAAACAGAATCACTACAGCCATCGCAGCTGCCACCAGCATGGCAAAGAGCAGCCAGCCATTTTTCTTTTTCAGCTCTTTTCTGTATTCCTCATTGGTCGTTGCTGTTGTCTGACAAAATATCCCTCTCTTCATATATTCTCATCCTCCTTATCAAAAACAAACATTTCTTCGATGGTCACGTTAAAAAACTGGGCAAGCTTATGCGCAAGCACTAAGGATGCTTTATACTTTCCGCTTTCCAGAGAGATAATTGTCTGTCTGGTCACGCTCACCGCATCCGCAAGCTCTTCCTGAGTTACTCCGCTTTTTTTTCTGAATTCTGCAATCTTTGTCTGCAAAATATCCCTTCCTTTCCTGAAATCAAATCCTCCACAGCAAAAATTGCGGGGATAAAAATTGTCCGAAAACGCCGGTATGAACATATCTCCGTTTTCGGACATTGATTTACCACGGAAAATGTATAGTGCACTTTACATTTTTGAGTATAGTCCTTTTTTTGCCCAATGTCAAGCACACTTTACATTTTCGAAGAATTTTATTCGTTTGTAAGAATTAGTGCTCCATCTTCCAGAAGTATGCACTGTAAGCTGGAAGTGTACTTCCTCCTCCAAAATCATGCGTCTGTCCTGTGATCAGATCCACTGCCGTCCCGCATCCTGCATCAAAATGAGCCGTATAGTCTTCTCCGTCAGCATTAATAGCAACCAGAACTCTCTCATCGTCAACTTTTCTTTCAAAAATACACTGCTTATTGGTCAACACTACAGAACGAAAAGCTCCGTAATTTAATGCCTTTGACTCCTTCTTTGCCACAGCAAGCTTACGAATCCACTCTGTCAGCTCATTTTCCTGCGGCTCAGCAAAGCAGGCTCGTAACGCCGGATCTCCTTCCCGCTTATCTGCCTTTGCGCCCCACTCACTGCCATAATAAACACATGGAATTCCCGGCATACCAAAACTAAGTGCATAAATAAGCGGAAGGTGCTTTTCATTATTCAAAATGCTGGCAATTCTGGACACGTCATGATTATCCACAAAGGACAGCAGATGTTTTCCTTTATAAAGGGTCCAATTCTCCGGGCCGAACTGCCGAAGCAGCGAATGTACAATTTCAAACATATTCATGCTGTTAAAGCTGGAATGCAATCCTTTGTAGCATTCATAGTTAGTAACAGAATGGCACATATCATCATTCGCCCACTGATTATAATCTCCATGCAAAGTTTCTCCAAGAAGATAAAAATCCGGCTTAAGACCATTGCAGAACTGACGCAGCCTGCGCAGGAAGTCACGATCCAGACAATAAGCCACATCCAGCCTCAGCCCGTCAATATCAAATTCCTCCACCCAGCCTTTAACAGCGGAAAAAATATGCTGAATTACCTCCTCGTTTCTAAGATTCAGCTTTACCAAATCATAATTGCCTTCCCAGCCTTCATACCAAAGACCGTCATTATAATGAGAATTACCGTCGAAATTAATATGGAACCAATCCCTGTAGGGAGAATCCCAGCGTTTTTGAAGTACGTCCTGAAAAGCCCAGAACCCTCTTCCCACATGATTAAACACACCGTCTAATACGACCCGGATTCCTTCTTTATGTAGATTATCACAAACCTGCTTAAAGTCCTGATTATCTCCCAGACGAGTGTCGATCTTCGTATAATCTCTGGTATTATATCCGTGTGTATCCGACTCAAATACGGGCGAAAAGTAAATCGCATTTGCCCCCAGCTTCTTAATATGAGGAATCCACTCATTCACCTTCTCAATCCGGTGCTCCAATACGCCGTCATTTTCAAAAGGCGCCCCGCAAAATCCAAGCGGATAAATTTGATAAAACACACTTTCATATGCCCACATAGCACTATTCCTCCTGTTTCATTTGTTTCAGCCGAACAATTTCCAAAGTATTCTTTGTATTTTGTTTTGACAGCCTTGAAAAGTATACCATATTTTACGCTTTCTGTACACGTTTAAGAATAAAAAACGCATCCGGTCAATTTCTGCCCTCTTAAGGTTGACCAAATAAGTATTTTTTGAATTTTGAAATTTATTTCCTGCAAACATTCACTAAAAAACAACGAATAATTTTTATCTAAAAAACCTAAACAAATTGAGAAATCCCCCATTTCCACATAGTTATCCACAATGACATATATGTCATAAGTCGGGATTCCTCTAACTTTTTTCTATAAAAACGACGTCATTTCTCCGAATAGCCTTCATTCTTGCAGAAAATGGTTCAAAATTACCTTACCTTACTCATAGCCATTCATCCCAGAAGCGCTCCACTCTTTTTTCCACCACTTCCAAGGTCACCCTCTCATATTCATCCCACTCTCTCGGGAAACTACGCAGATAAGGCATGGTCAGAAAACGCTCATCTAAAAGTACTACAATCCCCACATCTTCAACGGTTCTGATCACTCTTCCCGCAGCCTGAAGAACCTTATTCATCCCTGGAAAGCGATAGGCAAAATCAAATCCGTTATCCCCCTGCGCATCAAAGAAGCTCTTTAAGATTTCCCTCTCAACACATACCTGGGGCAGACCGGTCCCCACGATTATTGCACCTATCAGACTGTCTTTCTTTAAATCGATCCCTTCGCTGAAAATTCCTCCCATCACACAAAATCCCAGAAGTGACTTCTCCTGCTCCTGCTCGATTTCCATGTGGATAACTTGCCCGAGTTCTATTTCTTCCACATTCTTTTCACTGTCAAAGCGCCTTAAAAACAGCTCACGGCTTTCCTCATCCATGTACTCTTCCTGCACAATACACTCTGTCCTCTCCGGATCAAGATAATAACTGCAATATAACTCATACACATTCTGTAAAAAGGCATGAGAGGGGAAAAAGATCATGTAATTGCCGTCTCTCTGACTGACAACTTTATGAATATAAGAAGCAATGTTATAGTATTCCATATCCGATCTTCTGGTATATTTGCTGGTCACATCTCCTGCAATAAACAAGCCTTTTTTGCGGGGATCAAAGACAGACTTTGCATACACCTCATAATCTCCCTCCTCTGCTCCCAGAAGGCTCTTATAATATTGAATAGGAAGCAGGGTTGCCGAAAAGAGAATTGTGCTCCTGCCACGCAGCATACATTCCCTCAGATTTCTGGAAGGATTCACACAGAAAAGCCGAATGGCAAATCCACCGTCAGACTCTAGCTGCGTGTAGATTACATAATTTCGATCCAGTTTATCATTAATCAGCAGAAAATGACTTATCTCAAAATAGAAGTCCAACACATCTTTTCTCACCGGACTATCCTCGTGGTCTTCCAGATAATTATCCATAATTCCTGAAAGCCTCACCAATTCCCGCACAAATGGCGCTGCTTCCTCTTCATCCAGATATTCATAATCTTCACAAACTCTTTTAAGGTCAAGCAGCTCGCGATTACACTTTTCAAGCTGCCGGTACATTCTTTGATCATAATCCTTTATAATCTTTTTCAAGGCCAGAAAATCCTCTTTAACCAGTACTGCACTGTACATTTCCCGTCCTCTGTCCACAAGATTATGGGCCTCATCCACCAAAAAAATGTAGTCCTCCCGAATTCCTTCCGTGAAGAACCGTTTCAAATACACATGAGGGTCAAATAAATAATTATAGTCACAGATCACTCCATCGGCAAACAAGCTCATATCCAGCGACATTTCAAAAGGACACACCTGATGCTTGCGGGCATACTCCTCAATCTGCTCACGATTAAAGTTATCCGAGTGAGTCAACAAATCATACATAGCGTCATTGATGCGATCATAATGCCCCTTTGCATAAGGACAATATTCCGGATTACACTCCGTTTCTTCCATGAAACATATCTTGTCCTTTGCAGTCAATATCACGCTTTTAAACTGTAGTCTCTCTTTGCGCATCAGATCAATAGCTTCATCCGCTACAGTCCTTGTAATGGTCTTTGCGGTCAAATAGAATATCTTCTGTCCCCGTCCCTCTCCCATTGATTTCACCGCCGGAAATAAAGTGGATATGGTTTTCCCCACTCCGGTAGGCGCTTCGATAAACAGCTTTCGCTTATGGTAAATAGTCTGGTACACATAGGTCACCAGTTCCTTCTGACCCTCCCGATAAGGAAACGGAAACTTCATACTCTTGATACTTTCCTGCCGCTGCTTCTGCCATGCAAACTGAAAATCCGCCCATTTTCTATATTGACTCATTACCTCGACAAACCATTCCCGAAGCTCATCCATCTCATATTCAAAATGAAAATATTTGATTTCTTCTGTGTCTATGTTGCAGTAAGTCATCCGCACCCTGATATGGTTTAATTGATTCTGGCTTCCATAAATATATGCGTAACACTTTGCCTGTGCCAGATGAACCGGCTGTGCTTCCCTGATCTTTTGCAGTTCACGGTATGTTCCTTTGATCTCATCAATAGTCACGGTTACCAGATCCCGGTATGCCGGTTCTACCGACACATCTGTCAGTTCTGGAACCTGCGCCTGATCTCCCACTGGCTGAATCATAATTCCGTCGGCTCTTCCATCAATGTGAATTTCATACTCCTCCGTATGATAAACATAGCGCAGTAATACCTCCGCATGGTAATCCCCACCCATACGCCGCTGTATCATCCGGTGAATCCGTCCTCCCTCCTGCATGGCATTT
>CAMWJC010000060.1 GCA_947174495.1 uncultured Lachnospiraceae bacterium
AGAATATTGAATTAGATTATCAAAATTTTATAAATATTTTATTGACTATACATTTCTTTTTTTGCTACAATAAATGAAAGCAGAGAAATTCTAACGGAAATACGTTCTATTATCTATTTTTCTAAATAGCATCTTTTAATTTTGATGCAGTCGTCTGATTTAGAATCCTTGCTTTATTACCAAATTATAATGAAATAGGGCAGGGAGCAGATGAAAATTTTTGCGGGAAGATGGAGTTATCTGACTTATCTGCCGGAAGGAGAGTGGATGGGAAAGTCGGAAGAGACGAAGGATCTTGTGGAAAAAGAGTTTGTGGCGTTTCCTGATATTGCGGCGGACGTGATTAATGCATTGTTATATCAGGGAAAAAGGGTAACTGAAGCGAAAAAGCTTTTGGCAGGACCAACTGAAATCATTTATCAAGGAGAGAAGAAGCTTCGGACTCAATATGAGGATTTATGTAAGTATGAATTGGTAGATGGGAAGATTAGTATTTTGTATCTTATCGCCAATCAGACCAGAACTGATGGGAAGATGCTGCTTAGGAAAGCGGGTTATACCGGTGGTATTTATCGAGAGCAGTACGAAGGTAAGATGCCGAATATTTTTCCGGCAATTGAGTTTGTGCTATATTGGGGAATACCCAGATGGAAAGGCAGCCGTGATATTCGGAGATTGTTCAGAAAACGGAAACTTTCTGAAGAATGGAAATATATCGATGAATTAAGGCTTCATGTATTTGAAATGCGGTATCTGTCAGAAGAGACAAGAAAGCTGTTCCAGAGCGATATGCGGATTGTAGTGGACTTTCTTGCAGAGGGAGCAGGTTATCGTTCAAACAGAAAAATTGTACATACATCAGCTTTGATTAAAATGATCAAGGTGCTTTCAGACGATATGGACATAGAGAATGTTGAGAAGTGGATGAAAGAACAAGGGATTGGAGAGGAGGAAGAGGTTACTGTGTGTGAATTATTTGATCAATATATAAGGCAAGGAAGGGCAGAAGGCGAGAGAAAGGGTGAAAACCGTTTTGCCAAGTTGGTACAGGTGCTCATGGATGATGGAAGAACTGATGATTTAAGAAGAGTTGTTTCTGATCAAAGTTATAGAGAGCGATTATATATGGAAGTTGGTTTGCTGTAGTATTCTGCCGTTTTTCCAAGTAATAGTTCAGCCATGTCTATTCATAAGTCAGCCAAACTTTCCATATGATTTGTCTTTTCGTCTTTTTTGTCTGTAGGTGTTGACTCTCAACCATACATCAGGCTTATACTACGTTCATGAAGTACTTCGTAAGGTAACTGTCAACAGGTTTTAGGTTTTTGAAAGGGGTACAGGCATGAGGATAGGCGAATTTGCCCGGTTGACGGGAATGCCCATATCGGTGTTAAGACACTATGACAAGGAGGGACTGCTATGCCCAAGCCATGTGGATTACTTCACTGGTTATCGCAATTATTCGGTTGATCAGATTGAGCAGGTGCATAAAATCGAACTTTTAAAGAGTAGCGGACTTTCCCTGAAGGAAATTAGGGACATTCTGGAACACGCTGATGATGTCAAGTTCATAAAAGGCATTCTGGACCGTCGGGAATCGGAATATCAAAACATGCTTGCTGCCATTTCGGAGGTAAGATATATGTTTGGAAAAGAGATGGAAAAGACCAGAGAAATAGAAACGGTAATGGAGAAAAACAGTTTTGGAGAAATGATCCTTAAAGGACCGATCCTGCCCCTTCCTCTAGTGCACGCAGAAGATTTTCAGGCAGCATGCCGCAGACTGGATTTGGAGATTCGGAAAAAGAATTTACAGCGGATTTCCGGATTTCTGACTTATGGAGAAGAGAATAGCAAAGAAATTCAGGTGGCGGCCAAGGTGCTGGAGCTTCGGGACGAAGTAGGGGAACTGCATGAAGATATAAACCTTCCTTTTGAAGAGGATAAGCAGGTAGTCGGCAAATGGAAGGTGTTGGGCGAATATGCCGTGAAGGAAGATTTTTATGCTCAGGGCGTGGAGGCGAGGGAAGCCTTCTTTGGAAACAAGGACGGTGAAATCTATTTTCTGCCCGGGGGAGAAGATTACTGGATCTTTAGTTGGACAAAGGGATATCTGAAATTAGACGGCGGGGATCAGACATGCTTATGTCGTTATGAGGTCGAGGAGGATCAGGAAAGCCGTTATATGTTTGTAGAGAATAAATCCGACGAGTATTTGCGGGGCGGAATGCCTACCGTAATTGTACTGCAGCAGATCGACAATAAAAGGTATACCAGACGTGAGATTGCCAGGGAGGATAACACGGATATGCCTTTTGTGAATGATGAGCGTGTTCTGGGAGACTGGAAGGCTTTTGATTTTATCCGCAGTAAAGAAGAGTTTTCACCGGATGTACGTCATATTCCCCAGGATAGAATGATGTATAAGCATATGCACTTTGGCGAAGGCGGAGAGTTTTCCAGCGTTTATATGGATGAAACAATGTCCGGCAAAGAGTTGCAGAGCTGGACAAAGGGATATGTGCTTAAATATTATAATCACACTGCCTGTGCCTATGAGATTGTGACCGTGGATGACAGGGATTATATGATTATAGAGTGGAAGAGTGGGGATTACCGCTGGGGCGGCCATGACACGAATTATTATGTATTTGTCAGAGAATAGTCCTTTTAGTGTTGTTTTTTAAATAATCGATATTTCAAAGGGCGCATTGAAAAGCGCAATGAGAAGCGCAATCTGAACAATCAAAATAAAAGGCATGCCGTATACGAAAGCGCGGTGCCTGGTTTTGTGGCGAAAAGTATACATTCCGATAATGGAACCGATGCTTCCGCCGATAATCGCAACAATAAAAAGGGTTGCTTCCGGAATCCGGAAGGCCCTTTTTTTTGCTTTGTATTTATCGATGCCCATCAGGGCAAATCCAATCAGATTGATAGCTGCAAAATAGGAAAGCAGCATGGTGATCACGTCCATAAAAGTATCCTGCCTTCTGAAAGTTCGTCCCTGCAGTTTGTGGAGAGCTGATTATAACTCTCCCCGTTCCTGCATCTTCATGGCGCGTACCTTGGTGGAAAGACCAAACAGATTGATAAAGCCTTCCGCATCGTGATGATCGTACAGATCGCCAGTAGTAAAGGAAGCAATGCTTTCATTGTATAATGAGTAGGGTGAAGTAGTACCGGCTTTAATGATATTACCTTTGTACAGTTTAAATTTCACTTCGCCTGTCACATATTCCTGGGTAGATTCAATGAATGCCTGAACCGCTTTACGAAGAGGAGAGAACCACTTTCCTTCGTAAACAATCTGCGCCATTTTATTTCCCATATCCTTCTTGACTGCATAGGTGTCACGGTCAAGAATCAGTTCCTCAAGCTGCTGATGAGCTTCGTAAAGGATAGTTCCGCCGGGGGTTTCATAAACGCCTCTGGACTTCATGCCTACTACACGGTTTTCTACAATATCAACAATGCCGATACCGTGTTTTCCGCCAAGAGCATTCAGTTCACGAATAATATCGGAAACCTTCATCTGCTTGCCGTTTACGGAAGTAGGAATGCCCTTTTCAAAGGTCAGTGTAACATACTCGCCTTCTTCGGGAGCTTTTTCGGGAGTAACACCCAGAACAAGGAGATGTTCAAAGTTCGGTTCGTTTGCGGGATCCTCAAGCTCCAGTCCTTCATGGCTGATGTGCCATAAGTTACGGTCACGGCTGTAGCTGGAATCAGCGGAGAAAGGCAGGTCAATGCCGTGTGCCTTACAGTAAGCGATCTCGGATTCGCGGGAATCCAATGTCCACTTGTCATTTCTCCATGCGGCAATGATCTTTAAATCAGGAGCAAGGGCTTTGATGCCAAGCTCAAAACGGATCTGATCATTTCCTTTGCCGGTAGCGCCGTGGCAGATTGCAGCAGCGCCTTCTTTCCGGGCAATTTCAACCAGCTTCTTTGCAATAAGAGGTCTTGCCATGGAAGTTCCCAGAAGGTATTTGTTTTCGTAGACAGCATGTGCCTGTACACAGGGAACGATATACTCGTCACAGAACTCGTCTGTTACATCCAAAATGTATAATTTCTCAGCGCCGCAGAACTTTGCTCTTTCTTCAAGGCCGTCCAGTTCTTCTCCCTGACCGCAGTCGATGCAGACGCAGATTACTTCATAATCAAAATTTTCTTTCAGCCAGGGGATGATTGCCGTGGTATCCAACCCGCCTGAATATGCCAAAATAACTTTTTCCTTCATAATAAAGTGCCTCCAATGCTATTTTTCTTTAATTGTAAATGGTATTAAAAATGCCGTTTACAATATATCTTCTGACAATATACAACAACTTTAATGGAAATGCAATAGTTTGTTTTGCATATTTAAAAATTATTTTTTTATTTTTATGCATATATTCAAAAATATATTGAATATTATGCAAAAAGGATGTATACTTATACAGCGCACAAGGTTTTTTGACATTTATGGTTGAGATTTTACCTTTAAGAGAGTATGATTTATGAGGATAATTTGTAAGGAAAGGGCTGTTTACTACCTATGAAAAAGGCAAAAATTTTTATTGATGGAAGTGAAGGAACTACCGGACTGCGTATCCATGAGCGCTTTGCGGGAAGAGATGATATAGAATTGCTCACTATTTCAGGGGAGCTTAGAAAGGATCGGGATGAGAGAGCACGTCTGATCAACCAGTCGGATATCACCTTTCTTTGTCTTCCGGATGAGGCGGCAAAAGAGTCGGTTGCTCTGGTGGAAAATGAACAGGTGCGGATCATTGATACATCTACGGCACACAGGATAGATGCGGGCTGGGCTTACGGCTTCCCAGAATTGTCAAAGGCACACAGGAAACAGATTAAGGAAGGAAAGCGTGTAGCAGTGCCGGGATGCCATGCAACAGGATTTATTTCTCTTGTTTATCCGCTGGTATCTTCCGGAATATTGGCGCCGGACTATCCGGTGTCGGCCTTTTCTCTGACAGGTTATTCGGGTGGCGGAAAGAAGATGATCGCGCAGTACGAAGACATAAAGCGGCCCGGAGAGTGTGATGCCCCAAGGGAGTATGCTCTTTCCCAGCAGCATAAGCATTTAAAGGAGATGAAGGCAGTTACGGGACTGGCAAGGGAGCCCTTGTTTTCTCCTATTGTTGCGGATTATTACAGCGGTATGGTGGTAACGCTTCCCATATATATGGAATACTTAAGGAAGATCTCGTCTCCGGAGGAACTTTGCAGTTTCTTTGAAGAGTTTTATGCCGGAGAAGCGTTTGTGAAAGTGATGCCTTTTGGAGCGGAGAGTGAGCTTACAGGAACGATGATAGCAGGAAACGGCTGTTCAGGCTGGGATGGGTTAAAGATTTATATCAGCGGTAACAAGGACAGAGTGGTATTGAACGCTCAGTTTGATAATCTGGGTAAAGGGGCATCGGGAGCGGCAATTCAGTGCCTGAATATTATGCTGGGATGCGAGGAGAGCAAGGGGCTTAATTTATGAATGAACTGATTCATAATACTTCTTTATATGAAGATATTCCCAATGGAGCTGGGCGGCTGCCCAGAGAAATGGCAGTATATGAGCTGCTTTCCAGACTTGAGATTCCCTTTAAAAGAATGGATCATGAGGCGATGGCAACTATTGAAGCATGCCGGGGTGTGGATGAAATTTTGGGAATACATATGTGCAAGAATCTGTTTTTATGCAACACCCAAAAGACAGCTTTTTATCTTTTGATGATGCCGGGAGAAAAGAAATTTAAAACCAAAGAACTTTCAGGACAGCTAGGATGTGCCAGACTTTCCTTTGCACCACAGGAGTATATGGAGGAATATCTTCAGATTGCGCCGGGGGCTGTGAGTATTATGGGACTGATGAATGATCAGGGTGGCCGTGTCAGGCTCCTTATAGACGAGGATGTGCTGAAAGAGGAGTATCTGGGCTGTCATCCTTGTGTGAATACGGCGAGCCTGCGGCTGCGGACAGAGGATGTGGTAAAGAAGTTTCTTCCTTATGTGAAGCATGATTATACCGTGGTGCATCTTGACGGGGAATAATCTACGGGAAATATAGCCCAAAAGAACGTGGAAAGAGAAAGAGTGTAGGGATAATGGATGAGTTAGTCATACGGAATATGACAATTGAAGACTATGATGGCGTTTATGAACTGTGGATGAGTATCAAGGGATTTGCAATCCGTAGTATTGATGACTCCAGAGAAGGGGTAGAACGGTTTCTGCTTCGAAATCCGGGAAGCAGCGTGGTGGCAGTAAAAGACGGGAAGATCGTGGGAAGCATTCTGTGCGGTTACGATGGAAGAAGGGGCTGCCTGTATCATGTGTGTGTGCACGAAAATTACCGCATGCAGGGAATCGGAAAGAGCATGGTGGTATACTGCATGAATGCACTGGAAAAGGAGCATATCAGTAAGGTTTCTCTGATCGCGTTTACCAGAAATGACATTGGAAATGCATTTTGGAAGGAGATCGGTTGGACGAAAAGAGAAGATTTGAATTATTATGATTTTGTGCTGAACAGAGAAAATATTGTAAACTATAATAAATAAAAGAAAGGTATGGACGAATATGAAGATCATAACAGGCGGAGTAACGGCTGCAAAGGGCTTTGAAGCGGCAGGCGCAGAAGCGGCTATCAAATATCAAAACAGGAAAGATATGGCAATGATTTACAGCAGCAGACCCTGCGTGCTGGCAGGAACCTTTACCAGTAATGTGGTGAAGGCAGCTCCTGTTCTGTGGGATAAAAAGATTGTGGAGGAATCTCCTTTTGGACAGGCGGTGATCGTTAATGCCGGAATTGCCAATGCCTGTACAGGAAAAGAGGGCATGGACTATTGCAGCAGAACTGCAAAGAAAGCGGCGCAGGTACTGAATGTTCCTGAGGATGCCGTGCTGGTGGCCTCCACGGGAGTGATCGGTATGCAGCTTCCCATAGACAGAATTGAGGCAGGTGTTGAGGCTCTTGCCGGAATAAAGGCGGATACCGAGGAAGCGGGAACCCAGGCTGCGGAAGCGATTATGACCACAGATACCCGCTCCAAACAGGCAGCGGCTGAGATTGAGATCGGCGGCGTGAAAGTACGGATCGGCGGCATGAGTAAAGGCTCCGGTATGATTCATCCCAATATGTGCACCATGCTTGCCTTTGTCACCACGGATGCGGTGATTTCCAAAGAACTGCTGACCAGGGCGGTAAAAGCGGATGTGGAAGATACCTTCAATATGATCTCCGTGGACGGAGATACTTCAACGAATGATACCCTTCTGGTGATGGCAAACGGTGCGGCGGAGAATCCGGAGATTAAGGACGGTACACCGGAATATGAAGCTTTTTGCAGCGCCCTTCACTATGTCAATGAGACCCTTGCCAAAATGATGGCGGGAGACGGAGAGGGAGCAACAGCTCTTTTGGAGACAAAAGTCATCGGTGCGGCAACCAGGCAGGATGCAAAGCTTCTTGCAAAATCTGTGATCTCATCAAGTCTGGTTAAAGCAATGGTTTACGGACATGATGCTAACAGCGGAAGAATCCTTTGCGCCCTTGGCTATTCGGGAGTTTCCTTTGACCCTGAAAATATCCGGGTGTTCCTTGAAGGGGAGCAGGGAAGAGTTCCCATCTATCAGGATGGAAAAGTGATAACGGACAGCGAGGAAGAGGCTTCCGCGCTGATTGCAAAGCAGGAGGTTCACGTACTGGTGGATATGAAAATGGGCAATGAGACAGCAACGGCATGGGGATGTGACCTGACTCATGAATATGTGAATATCAATGCGGATTACAGAAGCTAAAGAAAGGTTAGGATAAAAATCATGGATAAGGATATGCAGGAAGTATTAAAAAAGGCGGAGGTGCTGATCGAGGCGCTTCCTTACATACAGAAGTTTAACAGGAAGATCATTGTGGTAAAGTACGGCGGAAGCGCAATGAGCAATGATGAGTTGAAAAGAAATGTGATCAAGGATGTCACTTTATTGAAGCTCGTTGGGTTTAAACCCATCATCGTTCACGGCGGCGGCAAGGAGATTAGCCAATGGGTAAGCAAGGTCGGAAAAGAGGCGCAGTTTGTAAATGGTCTTCGTGTGACGGATGCAGAGACCATGGAGATTGCGGAAATGGTCTTGTCCAAGGTTAATAAAAGTCTTGTGACCATGGTTCAGGAGCTGGGGGTAAAGGCCGTAGGCATTAGTGGAAAAGACGGCGGACTTCTTACTGTGGATAAGAAATATGCAGATGGTCAGGACATTGGATTTGTTGGAGAGATCAAGGAGGTCAATCCCAAGGTACTTTATGATCTGCTTGAGAAGGATTTTCTTCCCATTGTGGCGCCGATAGGACTTGATGAGCAGTTTGCTTCCTATAATATCAATGCCGATGATGCGGCATGTGCCATTGCGAAATCGGTAGGCGCTGACAAACTGGTATTTCTTACAGATATTGAAGGATTGTACAAAGATATCAATGATAAAAGCTCCTTTATATCCAGAATTACGGCATCGGAAGCGGAAGCGCTGATTGCTGACGGATTTATCGGCGGGGGAATGCTGCCGAAGCTGAACAATTGCACATCCGCCATTGAAAACGGCGTGAACCGGGTTCATATTTTGGATGGAAGGATACCTCATTGTCTCCTTCTCGAAATATTTACCAATTCCGGCGTGGGTACGGCAATCATACGGGATGAAGATAAACAGACCATGGAACAATAAGAAAGGTTGGATAGAGCGATGAGTAATATGAAGGAATATATTGAAGAGGCGGAAGCCGCTCTTCTTCACACTTATAACCGTTATCAGATCGTTTTGGATAAAGGAGAAGGCGTTTATCTTTATGATCTGGAAGGAAAAAAGTATCTGGATTTTTGTGCGGGAATTGCCGTATTTGCTTTGGGGTATCATAATCAAAAATATAACGATGCACTGAAAGCACAGATTGATAAACTGATTCATACATCCAATTATTATTATAATGTGCCGGCTATTGAGGCGGCAAAGAAGTTAAAAAATGTATCCGGTATGGATCGGGTGTTTTTTACCAACAGCGGCGCGGAAGCAATTGAAGGAGCCATCAAGGCGGCAAGAAAGTACGCTTATTTAAAAGATGGCAGAACAGATCATGAGATCATTGCCATGGAGCATTCTTTCCACGGACGAACTATGGGAGCTTTGTCCGTGACGGGAAATCCTAAATATCGTGACCCTTTCCAGCCCATGATTGGAAATATCCGCTTTGCGCATATGAACGATTTCGCCAGTGTATTGGAACAGGTGACGGACAAAACCTGTGCAATCCTGTTTGAGACAGTGCAGGGAGAAGGCGGTATTTATCCTGCTGAAAAAGAATTCTTACAGCAGGTAAAGGCGCTGTGTGAGGAAAAGGATATCCTTTTGATTTTAGATGAGATTCAATGCGGTATGGGACGTACCGGATCTATGTTTGCATGGCAGCGTTATGGTGTAAAACCGGACATTATGGCTACGGCCAAGGCACTTGGATGCGGTGTGCCGGTAGGCGCATTCCTTATGACGGAAAAGGTTGGGCAAAATTCGCTGGCAAGCGGAGACCACGGAACCACATACGGAGGAAATCCTCTTGCGGCAGCGGCGATAAATATAGTACTTGATTTATTCGAGGAGAACCATATAATAGATAATGTAAAAGAGGTGGGCAGCTATCTGGAAGAGAAGCTGGATGAACTTGTCGGGGAATATGACTGCATTGAATGCAGACGCGGAGTCGGTCTGATGCAGGGACTGGTATTTAAAAAGCCGGTGGGAGACATCATCTTAAAAGCACTTTCCAAAGGACTGATACTAATTAATGCAGGAACAGATGTCATTCGGTTCGTACCGCCCCTTGTGATAACGAAAGAAAATGTGGATGAAATGACAGTAATCTTAAGGAGCTGTCTGGAAGAATAGAAACGGAGTATTTATGAGTTTAAAAAAACGACTGATGGCAGTGGGAGTCATTGCCATAGCCGCAGCGATTACCTTCGGAATTGCCAAATCGGGGCAGCAGATCACGGAGAAACAGGAGAATATAATTTTTACCAATGAGAAGGAAACGCTTTATCTGTGGTACACGGATGAGGCGCTTACTTCTTATTTGAGTGGAGCGGCAGTTGCCTATAATGAAAGTCATGATGTGCGGATTGTTCCGGTGTTGGAATCCGGGCTGGAATATCTGGAAAGTATCAATCAGGCGTCGATTGAGACAAACGTGCCGGATCTGTATATATTAGGGCATGATCTGCTGGAAAAGGCATATCTTGCCGGGCTCGCATCGGAGGTAGCGCCTGCTCAGGACAGATCAGCGGAAGAATTGTATATCGGAGCAGGAATTCAAGCGGCAACATATAAGGATAAGATGATCGGTTATCCATTTTATTTTGAGACCAGCGCGCTTTTATATAATCGGACTTATCTGGAGCAGATGGCGATGAGTCAGCTTGAGGCGGAGGCGGTTCAGGCAGCGGAAGAAGCAGGAGAGCTTACCGACGAAAGCATTCAGGCAACGGAGGAAGAAACCGCTTCGCAGACGGAAGAAACGCTGGAAGAACAGTTTACAAAGGAGCAGATCGACCAGCGGGTTTTAGAATTGATTCCCTCTACGATCGAGGACATCAAGTCCTTTGCTGACAGCTATGATGCGCCGGAGCAGGTGGAAGGCGTGTTTAAATGGGATGTGACAGATATTTTTTACAATTACTTTTTTGTAGGAAAAGCGATGGATATGGGAGGGGAAGCCGGCTGGGATACTTCGCGGATTGACATTTACAATCCGGATGCGATTAAAAGCATGAAAGTCTATCAGGAACTCAATCAGTTTTTTTCCAATGATACCAGCGTAAGCAGCTATGAAGGAATTCTGAATGAATTTATGGAAGGAAAGATGGTGTTTACCATGGCAACTTCCGATGCGGTGGCGAAATTGGAGCAGGCAAAGAAAGAAGAAGCATTTCTCTACGATTATGGGATCGCACCGGCACCGGACATTAATGATGAAATGCAGACCAGATCGCTTTCCATGACCGGATGCGTAGTGATAAACGGCTATTCTGGGAATAAGCAGGTGGCAAATGATTTTGCCCTTTATCTGACCACCCAATACAATGATATTCTTTATGACCGAACAGGCAAGGTATCAGCAGCGAAGAATGTAAATTATGAAAATGAGGCACTGAATGAATTTGCTGGAGCATATGAACGCTCCGTTTCCATGCCCAAGATGCTGGAAACAAGTAATTTCTGGGTAAGACTGGAATCCGCGTTTTCGGAGATCTGGAACGGAGCGGACGTAAATGAAGAGCTGAAAGCCCTTTCCGAACAGATCATGCGCCAGGTAACCGGGCAGGAGTATCAGGAAGAATATATTGAAGAAGAATCGGAAGCTCCGGAAGAAGAATATTCGGACGAGGAGTATTACGACGAGGACGAAACGGACAGCGGTCAGGAATGAATAATTTTCCAATCATATGGGAAAGATGAATTAACGAAAGATGTTAAGGAGGCTTCCCTATGATTGGATTTTTTATTGCACTTATTTCCGGTGCGCTGATGAGCGTTCAGGGAGTGTTTAATACTCAGGTGACCAAGTCTTCCTCGATCTGGGTCGCCAATGCTTTTGTACAGTTTACGGCGCTGCTGGTGTGTCTTGCAGCGTGGCTTTGCACAGACCGGTCCTCCTTTGGAGCATTATTTAAGGTGGAGCCTAAGTATATGCTTTTGGGCGGAGCGATTGGAGCATTCATTACCTATACGGTGATAAGAAGTATGGAAATGTTAGGACCGGCAAGAGCAGTGATGCTGATCGTTGTTGCCCAGCTTCTTGTGGCATATATCATTGAATTGTTTGGCTGGTTCGGCGTGGAAAAACAGCCTCTTGAATGGAGAAAGGCGATTGGAATGGCAATTGCAATTGTAGGAATCGTGGTATTCAAGTGGGAATAACAGTTCAGCCAGAACGAAGAAATAGGCGAAAAATCGTGCTTGCACGGGGCTTTTGCCTTTTTGTCTGTCTGAGGGAACGCCCGATCATGAGCAGGGAGTTGCGAAGCAACAGGAAGCACCGGAGGTGCGACCCTGCGAATGGGCGTGAGCTGAACGGCAGGTAGGGAGTTGCGAAGCAACAGGAAGCACCGGAGGTGCGGCCCTGCGAATGGGCGTGGGCTGAACGGCAGGTAGGGAGTTGCGAAGCAACGATACGCACCGAAGGTGCGGCCCTGCGAATGGGGCGTGGCTGAACGATGCTACTGCGCCTTTTTATTAATATAATTTGCCTTAAATTTTGAATACATAATCTTCTGGCTATGATACAATCCGTAGTATCCTGACAGCATATAGCTGAATGCTATCGTCAGCAGGAAGTAAGGCATCCCCTCGTAGCCGAACAGTTCGAAGCTGATAAGCAGCGAAGTGATTGGACAGTTGGTCACACCGCAGAATACTGCTGTCATTCCGGCAGCAGTACAGAGGGCAGGGGAAAAACCTGCAAGGGTGCCGAACAGGCAGCCGAACGTACCGCCAATGCAGAAAGAGGGCACGATCTCACCGCCCTTAAAGCCGGCACCCAGCGTAGCTGCAGTAAATAACATTTTCATAAGGAACATTTCCGGTGAAACAGAGCCTCCCATACAATGGGCTATGATCTCAATACCGGATCCGTTATAAGTCTGGCTGCCGACAAGAAGCGTCAGGACGATGACGATGCATCCTCCTGCCAGAATTCTTATGTAAGCATTTTTGAAGTACTTTTTATAGAGATGTTCTGATGTATGCAAAAGAACGCAGAACAGGATACTTACCAGTGCACATAGGGCGGCAAGGGCAGAAATCTTAACAGCAGAGCTGACTGTGAATGCAGGGATTGTACCCAGTGGAAAAATTTCCGCTTCTGCGCCAAAGTAAACGGCAATGGCATGTGCGATCAGAGAGGCGAGCACACAAGGGACCAGCGCGGCATAATGCATGATCCCGACACTGACCACTTCCATGGAAAAGATAGCCGCAGCCATTGGGGTTCCGAACAGTGCGGAGAAAGCCGCACTCATGCCGCACATTGTCATAATGTGCTTGTCCTTCTCATCAAAGTGGAACAGCTTTCCAATCTCATTTCCGATACTGCCGCCAAGCTGCAGGGCAGCGCCCTCCCGACCGGCAGAACCTCCGAACAAATGTGTGATCAAAGTGGATATGAAAATGAGCGGAGCCATGCGCAGAGGTAGGTTGTCTCCGGAATGAATTGAGGAGAGAACCAGATTGGTTCCCGTATCCTTTTCATCGTGAAGCAGATGATAGGCACCCACGATAAAAAGGCCGCCTGCAGGGAGCAGAAAAATGAGCCAGGGGTTTTCTTCGCGCATATGTGTCACTTTGGACATGCAAAGATAGAAAAGTGTTCCCACAATCCCGACCACAACACCGGAAATAATCGCGAAGATGACCCATTTTATGGAGGTTTTTATTCGTTGTAGATTATGGTGCAGCTTGTGTTTAATCAGTTCATTCATGATGCAGACTATCCTCCATAATAAAAATTCATCCTGCAGATAGTGATATCTTAGCATATTCTTTCATTTATAGCCAGTATAATTCAGGAGGCCGTTTGGGATACCTTTTGCTGGTATTTGGAGAAGAATCCGGCAGCCGAAGGCTGTAGGATAAAGAATATAGCGAATATTCTTGGAATCACAAAAAGTGCGATATCAGCGGTCATTGGTTTCTGCATCCAGATTAAAGGGAATGTTGTTTTGCGTTAGTAAAGATTTTAGATAAGCAATCTTCGGCAGATAATATTCAGCATCCTCTTTTCTGGTACGTTCAATAATCTCTTCAGAACTGGTGCCAAAGAGATTAAGTAATCCTTCACAAACCATAAGTAAGTCTCCTTCCGTTTTTTTATTAGCGGTGGTTAACTGGTGCATATATCTGATATAAATATCCTGTTCCTGATGGAGCTTGTAATCATCAGCAAGGCGGTTAACAAGTCCGGCATCCTGTAGTTTATTCGTCAGACAATGAAGATAAAGATATTCTTCTGGCGAAAGTCTGATTGTGACGATAATTTGTGTATTAAATGTCTCTTTATTGATATAATATATCCCCGGAGAGAATTTTTCAATAGTTAAATTGTTTTATAATAGGAGTCAATGCTGACAGAGGAACCGAGTCCTTTGATCTCAAACAGTTTGAAGGTTTTGAAAATACGAGCTATGCTTTTTGGAATGACTTGATTGGTCAGTTTTTTGACGACAAGCAGGTCAATGCGGTAACTGTTTTTGCCAAGGATATATTCTATTATGTATTCCAAAAGATCGGAATAGTCTTGGAGTTCAATCTGGAGAGCACAGGATACCCTGAATCAAATGCTGGAGTTGTATGCCGAAAATTACAATACATACAAGAGAAGGGCTTTCCTGGAAGCAGAGAAGCAGAACCAAAAAGAAAATACAGACAGGCAATCTGCCTGTATATACCGCTTTTTTCGAGACAGAGGAAGAAACTGGAGAAGATTATGGACGATTATAATTGAAAACAAGTTTTGCAGATGAGATACAAGCACAGAAGCCATCGCTTTAGGTGATGGCTTCTGGTTGAAATAATGATGTTGCCGCTCTCTGTTGGCAAATGAGTTTCTTAAAGGCATTCGCGTATTTTTTCAATCATCTCTTCATATTCAGCCTCAGTTAAGTACTTTTTGTCAGGATTCATCTGAAACACGCCGCCCCATTCGTCCTGATCCTTGTACTTGGGAACCAGATGCATATGCAGATGGCAGCCTGTATCGCCATATGCGCCGTAGTTAAGTTTGTCCGGGGCAAAGGCCGTGTGAATCGCCTTGGCAGCTCTGGCTACATCTGCAAAAAAGCGATTTCTTTCATCGTCGCTGATGTCCACAATCTCACTGACATGATCCTTATAAGCTACAATACATCTTCCAGGCTTGCTCTGTTCCTTGAACAGAATCAATTGACTCACATCCAGATCGCAGATCTTAATACCAAATTTTGCCAGTGGCTCTCCGCCGCAGCAATAACCGCAATTACTGTCCTTCATTTTATACCTCCTGTTTTGTAAATCTGAAAATAACGGATGATGTCTATGTGTCTCTTTGTCTAGTATGTAAATTATTATACCGACATTCCAATTATTTGGCAAACGAAATATAAGGTATGCAATTTGGCAAGGAAATAATACTGACAGAAAAACCTATAGCGCCCAAAATTCAAGTAATAGTTGGATCACCTCAAATACACCTGCCTTGTACTCAAGCATTCCTTTGGTTACAATACAAGTAATCGTTGAAACAGGGAGGAATCTGAAAATGAATGATCACTTGATTGGTATACAGATTTCCCAATTTCGAAAAGCGGCAGGATTGACTCAGGAGGAATTGGGCGAAGCGGTGGGAATCAGCGGTCAGGCAGTAAGCCGTTGGGAGTGCGGCGGCGCACCGGATGTGACGTTGCTGCCGGCCATAGCTGATAAATTAGGGGTAACAATTGATGCTCTTTTTGGACGTGAGGGGAGTGAACGGGTGGATGTGGTAGGCCGTTATCTGTGTTCTTTCCCGGCAAAGGAGCGCCTTGATAAGCTTTGTCACTCTCTGGCCGGAGCCGAAAGATGGATATGCCGCCTGGCTTGCGCCTAAAAGCGAATACCGTCGTCTGTTTGAGCTTCTTGCAAGACCGGGCTGTTTGGAACTGTTGGAATACCTTCATTGCCGAAAACGCAGTTACTTTGTAGCACAGGCAGCGGCAAAACAGTTGAAAATGCCCTGTAAAGAAGTAGAAGAATTATTGAAAGGGTTAGAGGAACGGCAGATTCTGAGATCTATGGAATTAGAAATGGAAAGCGGAGAAGTAAGGGCCTATGAACTTGCTGAACCGGCGGCATTTGTTCCGTTCCTATATATTGCCAGATGCTTTATGCAGACCGGAATGAACTATATCTGTGTGGGAAACTATGATACGCCGCTGCTTCAGAAGGAAAATTGGAAAGAAGAATATAGTTCCCGGAATGCCGTGCAGAGCGGGGCAAATTATATTCACTTTGGAAGTTATGATAATTCCTGTCTGCAAGAAGAAAAAAAGGATCTACAGGAGGAAAAAAATGAATTCAACTAATATGAGTTTCTATTTGAGAAAATTTTGGAAAGAAAACACGTTGGCAATTCTTTTTCTGGTGATATTATGCGGGCTTCAGGTAGGGGCAAATTTGTTGATGATGCAGTCGTTTCAAGGCATTATTGATCGGAACATGAATCAGTTCATATTTTGGATGTTGTTTCTTGTGATTATCTGGTTTCTTATCTATGGATTAACAGGTTTGGAAACTTTTTTTCGGTGTCGCGCGATCCGTGTCATGAACAATGCTATTCGTCAGGATATAGCAGAAATATTGCTGAAAAAAAGCTATCGGTGTTTTCATGAGCAGCCTGTTGGGGAATATTTATCTCAATTTACCAATGATATCAATCAGATAGAGAATCTGGCCTGGAATCCCTTTTTTGACTTTATTCGTTCAACAGTTACCGTAGTATTCAGTATTGCTGCGCTGCTTATGCTTCATTGGTCACTGCTTGCAGCGTCGCTTGTGACAACGGTGATCATGCTGTCTTTTCCCAAACTTTTTCATCAACAGATGGAGCATTTAGGGTCAGTCTGTACTCGGGAACAGTCAGCGGCGGTGAGCCGGCTAAAGGAACTGCTGGCCGGTTATAACGTTCTTCGCTTTTTTAATCAGGAGCAGCGTTTTACTAATGAGGCGGAGGTAGCCAGTGATCAGATAGAAAAACCTAAATTCCGGCTGGCTTATGTGAAAGGGTTTGCAAATGCAGGGATGGGCTGTATCAACATTGTTTGTCAGATGCTGCATGTTGCCCTGATTGGCATATTGTCTGTCCGGGGGATTATTCTGCAGGGGGCGCTTACAGGCGGTGGTAATTTATGTGGAAATCTTTCAGCCGGACTTGGCAATATGGTACAGGATGTGTTATCTATGTCTTCTGTAAAACCATATTTTGAGAAGATTTCTGTCCATATGAGAAAGTCCGTTGAAGGTCAGACAGAAAAAGAAGCTTTGAAGGCCGGAATGCAGATGGAAATTATGCAGAATGGAATTACGATGGATAATGTGAGTTTTTGCTATGACAAGAAAACGGTGCTTCAAGGATTTACTGCCCGTTTAAAAAAGGGTGGAAAGTATGCACTGACCGGACCTTCCGGGTGCGGAAAATCCACGCTTCTTAAACTGATGCTGGGATGTCTGCCGGAATATACGGGTTCAATCCGTTTGGATGACAGAGAACTTCGAGGATGCAGGCCGGAACAGCTATGGCAACAGATAAGTTATATCGAGCAAGATGTATTTCTGTTTAACTCTACAATTAGGGATAACATTACTTTGGGAAGAGAATTTACAACAGAACAGATTCGGAAAGCATTGCAGGATAGTGCGTTGGAAAACGATTTGTTGTCTATGCCCGATGGTTTGGATACGGTTGTGGGTGAAAATGGAGGAAATCTTTCCGGCGGTCAGAAGCAGCGGGTGGCGATTGCGCGGGCATTGCTTTACAATCGTTCTATTCTTTTGGTTGATGAAGGTACCAGTGCGTTGGATCGGGAAAATGCAGACAGAATAGAAAAAAATCTACTTTCCAAACCGGAACTGACCTTGATTCTGGTCAGTCATCATCTTTCTGAAGAACAGAAAAAACAGTTTACACGGGTGTTTGCCTTGTAAAAGAGAAATTCTTTACTGCTGTAATAAATTAAGCTTGACTTAGGTGTCTAACGGTATTAGACTATAATTGTCTAATGACGTTAGACACTTTGGCTTATAACGGGATATTTGACCGGACAGGATAAAAGAAACGGAGAAAGGAGACAGAAGGGTATGGAAGAAAATAAACTTGGAGTCATGGAGGCGCGCTTTGCAGATATCATCTGGGAGCATGCGCCCATCAGTACCGGAGAATTGGTGAAAATTTGTCAGGAGTGTTTTGAGTGGAAGCGTACGACTACCTACACTATGCTGAAGAGGCTATGTCAGAGAGGCTTGTTTGAAAACCGGGATGGAACGGTGGTTATTTTGACAGAGAAATCGGCATTTCAGGGGAGGCAGAGCAAGCAGTTTGTCGCGGATACTTTTGGGGGATCATTG
>CAMWJC010000061.1 GCA_947174495.1 uncultured Lachnospiraceae bacterium
CCAAACCGTACCCACCGCCAATTTAAAAATCCCCGCAAACCTTGATTTTTCAAGATTTGCGAGGATTTTCCTTCTCACTCGAACTCTATCGTCGCCGGCGGCTTCGGGCTCATATCATAGCAAACCCTATTTACATGCTCCACCTCTGCCAGAATCCTGTTTGTAATCTTTTCCAGCACATCCCAGTCTACCTTCTCAATTGTCGCGCTCATAGCGTCAATGGTATTAATTGCCCGGATGATCACCATGTAATCAAAACATCTGGCATTATTCTTCACACCCACCGACTTGAAATCCGGCACTACCGTAAAGTACTGCCATACCTTCTTGTTAAGTCCTGCCTTCTCAAATTCCTCCCGGAGAATAGCATCAGCCTCCCGCACTGCTTCCAGCCTGTCCCTGGTGATTGCACCCAGACAGCGCACACCTAAGCCGGGTCCCGGGAAAGGCTGACGATAGACCATTTCAGCAGGCAGCCCAAGCTCGATTCCGCAAGCTCTTACCTCATCCTTAAACAACTGCTTCAGCGGCTCCACCAGTTCAAACTTCAAATCTTCCGGGAGACCGCCCACATTATGATGGGACTTCACCATCTTAGCCGTCTTGGTTCCGCTCTCAATAATATCGGGATAAATTGTTCCCTGCCCAAGGAAATCAATGCCTTCCAGTTTTCTGGCTTCCTCTTCAAAAACCCGGATAAATTCTCCTCCGATGATCTTACGCTTCTGTTCCGGATCTGCAACCCCTTCAAGTTTCCCCAAAAATCTTTCCGTAGCATCCACATAAACCAGATTTGCATGAAGTTGTTTTTGAAATACCTCAATAACACTTTCTGATTCATTTTTTCTCATCAGGCCATGGTTCACATGGACACATACCAGCTGCTTCCCGATTGCCTTGATCAGCAGCGCCGCCACAACTGAGGAGTCCACCCCGCCGGAAAGCGCAAGAAGGGCCTTTTTATCTCCAACCTGCTTACGGATCAGCTCCACCTGATCTTCAATAAAGTTTTTCATGTTCCAGTTAGCCTCAGCATGGCACACATCAAACACGAACTCCTTTAAAGTCTCCTCATCCGGAAGTGCTTCCTGCTTCCTGTCACATTGTGCAGTGGGATGGTCAATGGCAAGCATGGGATATCCACAACTATAAAGCTCCGGGGATATTTCCACCGCTTTGCCGTCTACAATACGATTTTCCCCTCCATTTAAAATAATTCCCTTCACATTCTGCATCCCATTCAATTCTTCTAAGGTGATATCGTGGGGATGAATCTCACTATACACTCCCAGTTCACGTATCTGACGGGCAATTGTAGTGTTTTCCGTGCTGCCCAAGTCAAGAATTACAATCATATCCTGCTTCATATTTTCCCTCATTTCTGCGCTGCATTTTCGTTTGCCGGAATTTGTGATGCAGCGCATGCACAAACTCCTTAGAGTAAAATTGTATTTATGAGAATAACGTTGTATATACAAAAAACTTTTTGTTGGCTCTACAAAATATATTTTTTGCTGTTCCCTCAACAAAAAATAACACATTTTTGCTCTCAGCCATCTTGAAAACCCTCTTCTTTTCTTTCAACTTTCATTCTCTTTCCTAATTCTATCATAGTCACTAGCCTAATTCCACACTCAAATCCGATATCACCAAAAAATCCTTCTTCTCTTCCCTACCTTCTCCTTTTCTGAAGAAAAAAGGAAAGAATACAGGCTTCTAGTAGATAAATTATTATGGGAGATACTAAGGGTGGAGACTCTTTGGACAATTAAAAATAAAATGAACAAAAAAGGGAAATAAGAGAACCTTGCAAGAACGAATCCCACAAGGTCCCAAAATAAGAATGTTTCTATTTTGTTCTGTTAGTTCCTCTCGGGAAAAATATAATCTACACTGAGGGAAAAGGTGATCTGCATGGGACATATATGTAATAAATTTAAGAAGTCATATGTTCATCTTTTCCTTATCGAAAACATTTTTCCTTCATTTACTGTTTATATATGCCATCAATAATGAAACCACAATGCCAAGAAACATCAGAACAATTGTAAGAAGTTCATAATCACTCATTGCAATACCTCCTCTGAAAATTATAATATTATAATAACTTTCATAGTCAATATTGAAAAATACAAAATACAAAGAGGTATTTTTCCATTTTTACTCCTCTTTTTTTTCTTTTTCTATTTTATTCCTAATAACTCCTTCCAGACTTCGTATCCGTTGAAGCTCCTTTATAGTAGGACTATTCCAATCACCATTTGCAAATTCATTCAATAAATCAAACATATCCTGCTTAAATGCCGCTTCATAAATTTTTTTACTTTTCTCAAGTTCATCAATATTAATCTTATCTCTAATCAGGTATATTTTTGCCAATTCACAAAAAGCATTGCATAACTGCTTTTCAATAGGGTTATTCATATCCATAATACTATGTATTCTTTTAATTAATGACTCAAACTGTGTATTATCAAATGATTTCTTATTTATTTCTGATTTGAATTCCTCATATTCTGATTCCGATACCAGTTCCACTGGATTATCAATCCTAGCCTGAGCATATAATACTCTATAATTTTGCTGTTCCCCTTTTGATTGCACACCACTTACTTTCTTCTTCATCTTGAATGCCAACATTTCGACAATAAAAAGTGGTAATTTATCCGCACTAAATAAGGCACTAAGGAATTCGCCATCTTCAGCATCATCGAACCTATGGCTATATGCTAACTTCGTTGACCATATTCGGTTGTATTCTTCATTATTTTCCGCTATCAACTCATTTAAAGTATTATGTATTCTTCTAAGAAGTCTTAACCTTACCACTTCATCAACATGCATCGCTGTCCTTATGAGTTCCTGAATTTGAAAGGCTATAGCTTCTGATGCTAGGCTCTCACATTCAGCATTTAGATATCCGGGGAAACTCTTTATACTTTCTTTATCATCATGCTCTAAATAAATTTCTATATTCTTAACTAAATCTCTATAAAGAGTTTCTCGTGTACTTAGCAATCTATCATTGTGGCGATTATCAAAATATTCTGTGTCCATAAGAGTCATCAGTAAGCCATGCCATTCTGGTTTAAACTCATATTTACTTTTTTGTGCTTTAGGATTCTTTACAAAATCCTTCTTTTCAAGCAACCCATTACTTAAATTACAGATATCATCTATTCTATCACGGATTTTTCTTCCGTCAAAATGAATATGATTCCTAGAATAGATCGAAAGATATGATGCCATTTCATCAGCAGATAAGACTTCCTTATATAACTTCTCTTTGACTTCATCAGCAATCTCTTTTTCTGTCTTTTCTACTTTATACTCTGATTTCCGCCCCATATCTTCTACCCTCGCTTTATATTTTAATATCCTTCTTCTTCCTTTTCCATATAAGAAGTGAAGTCTTTTATTCATAGTATTTGATATATTTCATACCATACACAGCATTTAATCATAAACACTTACCCTTAATTAATATATATCTTTATTCGATCTCAATTGTCGCCGGGGGCTTCCCTGTACAGTCATAGAGTACCCGGTTGATCCCCTTTACCTCATTCACGATCCTGCTTGTCACCACGCTGAGCACTTCCCAAGGAATCTGCGCCGCTTCCGCTGTCATAAAGTCAGAGGTATTAACTGCACGGAGCACTACTGCATAATCATAGGTCCTTTCGTCACCCATAACTCCTACGCTCCGCATATTGGAAAGCGCTGCAAAGTACTGTCCAAGACCTTTGTCCACACCAGCCTTTGCAATTTCTTCCCTGTAAATTGCATCCGCTTCCTGTACAATCCGGACCTTCTCGGCAGTCACCTCTCCCACAATCCGGACACCAAGCCCCGGTCCCGGGAAAGGCTGCCGGTTTACCAGATATTCCGGAATGCCAAGCTCCAGCCCCGCCTTACGCACCTCATCCTTAAACAACAACCTCAATGGCTCAATAATTTCCTTAAAATCAACATAATCCGGAAGACCGCCTACATTGTGATGGGATTTGATCACAGCGCTTTTTCCAAGGCCGCTCTCGATCACATCAGGATAAATGGTTCCCTGTACCAAAAAGTCCACCGTGCCGATCTTCTTTGCTTCTTCCTCAAAGACACGGATAAATTCCTCACCGATAATCTTCCGCTTTGCCTCCGGCTCCGTCACACCGGCAAGCTTTCCATAAAAACGCTCCTGGGCATTGACACGGATAAAATTCAGATCATAAGGTCCCTCCGGTCCAAATACTGCCTCTACCTCGTCGCCTTCATCTTTTCGCAGAAGACCATGGTCTACAAAAACGCAGGTAAGCTGCTTACCCACTGCCTTTGCCAAAAGGACTGCTGCCACAGAAGAATCCACACCGCCAGAAAGTGCGCAAAGCACCCTGCCGCTTCCTACCTTTTCACGGATCTGTGCAATTGTGGTCTCTACAAAGGCATCCATACGCCAGTCGCCTTTGCATCCGCAAACCTGATATACAAAGCTGGAAAGCATCTTCATACCTTCCTGGGTATGCATAACCTCGGGATGGAACTGAACTGCATAAAGCTTTCTCTCCGCGTTTTCCATTGCTGCTACCGGACATACCGGCGTGTGCGCAGTTACTTTGAAATCTTCCGGTGCTTTTTCGATATAATCAGTATGACTCATCCAGCAGATTGTCTTTTCAGATACATCGCCAAAGAGTATGGAAGACTTGTCCACTTCCACTTCCGTCTTTCCATATTCACTGACAGGCGCTGTCTTCACGCTTCCGCCCAACAGATATGCCATAAGCTGAGAGCCATAACAGATGCCCAGAATCGGAACTCCCAGTTCAAAAATTTCTTTGGAATAGCGGGGAGAATCCTCGCCGTAAACGCTGTTTGGTCCTCCGGTAAAAATAATGCCCTTCGGATTCATCTCTTTGATCTGCTCCAAACTGATCGTACAGGGATGCACCTCACAATATACATGACATTCCCTGACTCTTCTGGCAATCAATTGATTATACTGACCGCCAAAATCAAGCACTATGACCGTTTCCTTATCCATAAATGTACTCCTTATCTGCGTTTTCCGCCAACGCTTATGTATATAATACTTTTTATCATGACCTATGATATCTCATTATAAAGACAGGCTGAATGCTTGTCAAAAGATTCTTGCTCTTAAACAGACTCTAAATTTATACTCCGGAAGCTTTCATGGAATGCTCCCACTTATGCCCGTGATATCGAATCATATAGCAAAGCGACCGAAACGCCCAGTCTATGGTCATCGCAATCCATACTCCCATCAGACCTCCCTGAAAATGACGGCTGAGCAGATAAGCAAAACCAATTCGAAAGCACCACATGGAGGCAATGGCAATAAACATTGTCCAAAACACGTCACCCGCCGCCCGTAGAGTATTCGGCAGCGTAAATGACGTCATCCAGAAGATAACAGCCAGCACTGTATGCCAACGGATCACCTGCACTGCAAGACTTTCGGTCTGAGGTGTTAATTGATAAATTTTCATAATCCAGGGAGCAAAAACAAACATAATCCCCGATATCACTGCTGTACATATGGTGGTTATCAGCATAAGCTTTTTCGTATAATATCTCGCCTGCTTGTAATCTCCGGCACCAATGCAAACAGATGCCACGGATAAAAGCGCCAGATTGACTGCCTGTCCCGGCAATATATTAAAACTTGCCAGGGTATTGCAGACAGCGTTAGCCGCAATTGCATAAGTTCCAAAAGTAGAGATCAGACTGAGCAGCAAAATTTTTCCTAACTGGAACAAACTGTTCTCCAATCCATTCGGCACACCGATATATAAAATCTTTTTGATCAGATCAAAATCCATTTTCCAGGTCGCCTGCTTCCGAAAATTAATCACCCTGTCGGAATGAAACATCACACTCATGATAATGACTGCTGCCGCAATCCTTGAAAAAGTAGTCGCTATCGCGGCTCCGGCTACGCCGATCTTGGCTCCATAGATAAGAATTGCATTCCCGACCAGATTGATCAGATTCATGGCAATTGCAATCAGCATGGTAGTTCTGGAATCACTCATTGCACGAAACAGAGCAGCACAGGCATTATAAACGGCAAGCGGGCAGATCGAAATTGCCGTAATGACCAGATATGTAGATGCGCTTTCCATGACTGCAGGCTCTACCTGTCCAAAGATGCCCCTGAGCATCGGCCTGTGTGCCGCTAAAAAGAGGATCGTCACCGCAATTGAAAGCCATATGGAAAAGAGTACCAGCTGCCACGCCGACCGGCTGGCATTTTCTGAATCCTTCTGCCCCAGAAAATGTCCTGCCACCACAGCACCGCCTGTTGCCAGTGCCGCCGTGATATTTATAATAAGAATGTTAACCGTATCCACCAGCGAAACACCGGAAACAGCTGCTTCTCCCACTCCTGCAATCATAACCGTATCGACCATACCCACCAAAATAGCAAGAAGCTGTTCAAACACTAATGGAATAATCAATTTCTTTAAATCTCTGTTCGTGTACAACATAGCAATATCCTCTGACATTTCTCTCTCGTTTTGCCACCTGCTATTATAGCACGAAATTTTTTCTGCGCAACGCCTGTAAATGATACATGCGTAAAATAACACACCTGAAAATGACGTTTCACCTCTCATACCCTGTGAAACGTCATTACTCCCTTTGATCTGCTGATTTTTTATTCATGATGCATATGCTGGTATTTCTCTTTGGTTGCCATACCTCCCCTGATGTGACGCTCCTGTTTATTCACATCCAAAACCTTTCTTGCTTCCTTAGCCAGGGAAGGATTGATCTGCATAAGACGATCTGTGACATCTTTATGTACCGTACTCTTACTGATTCCGAACTGCTTTGCGCTCTGTCTTACTGTTGCGTTATTTTCAATAATATAATTGGCAATATCGATTGCTCGCTCCTCGATATAATCTTTCAAAGGAAACCCCTCAGAATGCTTTTTTACATTCTATGAAGTATTCTGAGGGGTTATGACTGTTTGAATTTTAATCTTCTTTATCTTCACCCTTTTCCTTCTTATTTACTATTTTGTGTTTTTTCCATTTAAATTTCTCAGAAAAATGTGCAAAATTAAATTGTAAACATCAGAAAAATGTGCAATACTAATATTAGTCGCTTTAAAAGGGAGGGGAATTCATTTGAACCGCAATGCTATTCAAGACTTGATTAATTGGAAATCCAGCAAAGAAAGAAAGCCTATGGTGTTAAAAGGCGCGCGTCAGGTCGGCAAAACATGGCTTATGAAAGAATTTGGTCAGAACTGCTATGACAGCTTTGTTTACTTCAACTTTGACGAAGAGGATGAATTGAAATCCATCTTTGAGACAAACAAAAATCCTCACCGGATTATCGATCTTCTTTCTATGATTGCCGGAGTTAAAATCCTTCCAGGCGAAACGCTTATTATTTTCGATGAGATTCAAGAATGCCCGGAGGCACTGAATACGCTTAAATATTTCAAAGAAAAAGCCAATGACTACCATGTCATTGCAGCAGGCAGCCTGCTTGGTACACTCCTTGCAAAGCCGAAATCTTATCCGGTTGGCATGGTAAATCTGCTCGACATCTTTCCACTGACCTTTGATGAGTTTCTTGCTGCGGTTGATCCGCCCCTTTATGACTACTATTCAAATATACAGAAAGAGCAGCTGATTGAAGATATTTTTCACAATCGCTTTCTTGAAGCATACAACTACTATCTTATCATCGGTGGTATGCCGGAATGTGTTGCTTCATGGGTTGAGTACAAAGATCCGGCGAAAATATCCCAAATACAGCATGAGCTTATTGAAGTCTATGAAAATGACTTTTCAAAACACAACGGTAAAGTAAACAGCGGACGTATTCTCATGGTCTTTCGCAGTATTGTCACGCAGCTCGCCAAACCCAACGAGAAGTTCATGTACGGTGCTGTCCGCGAAGGCGGCAGGGCACGTGATTTTGAAGAAGCTATTGAATGGCTTGTCTCAGCCGGTATGCTTAACCGTGTTTACAATGTCTCCAAAATGGAACATCCCCTTTCAGCCTTTGACAAATTAGATCAGTTTAAACTTTTTGTATTTGATACCGGACTCCTCAAGCACATGGCCGGTATTGACAACAGCGCTATCCTTTTGAAATCTGACTACCAATTCAAAGGGCCTCTGACTGAAAATTATTGTCTGCAACAGCTTCGAGGGCAGTTCGAAATCGCCCCCCGCTACTTCTCCGATAAGAATCATGAAATTGATTTCGTGCTGCAATATGGAGCTGAGATTATCCCAATTGAAGTAAAGGGCGGGGAAGACAAATCCGCCCCGTCCTTCAAAAAATATATTGCCGACCACCATCCCGAACACGCGCTGCGTTTCTCAAAACGCGGTTATCGAAAGGATGGGGATATTACAAATCTTCCTTTGTACCTCGCCCGGAGAACTAAAGAACTGCTTTGATTCACACACCCTTTTTCCTATCCTCCTCCAGCAGCTTTTCAAATTCTTCCCGGCAGACAGGACGTGAATAATGGTATCCCTGCAGCAGCGTAGCATTCAACCCTCCCACGATATCCGACACTTTACTATTCTCCACACCTTCTATAATGGAATGATATCCTAAGCGTCTGCACATTTCCAACATACTGTCAACAATCACATAATCCATATCGTGTCCCGGCTGCGCAAGCTCCCTGATAAAGGAATGCTCCACTTTAATATAATCCACAGGGAGCCATTTTAACATCTCCATAGAAGCATACGCTGTTCCAAAATCGTCCAACGCTAGTTTAAAGCCTTTCTCCCGCAGCCTGCCAAACACGGCCGCAAGCTCTTTTGGAGCTTCTACATGGCAGCTTTCCGTAAGCTCTATAATGATATATTTCGGATTTACCCCGTACTTTTCCACACAGAAAATCGCTCTTTCCTCAAAGGTATCGTCTATAAACTGCTGATAAGATACATTAAAGCTTATTTGCAGCTCTCCGTATGTATCACGCCATGCCGCCTGCTGCCTGATTGCCTGCTCCATAACCCAGGAACCTACTTCATTAATATCACCGTAATCCTCTAAAACCTTAATAAACTCCATGGGATACGAATCTTTTATTCTTTCTCCCTTCCAGCGCAGAAGACATTCACAGCCCGCAATCGTTCCGGTATCCGGATTGATAAACGGCTGAAAGAACAATTCAAACCCTTTAAAATCATTTTTGATGCACTGCTTTAAATCCTCCCGCAGAACCAGTCCTCTCTCATGTTTTCCGGCAATCTCGTCCGAAAAAAATACCATGCTGCCTCTCCGGTTATTCTTGGCATACTCCAACGAGTGCTCCAGTTTATTGATAAGAACTTCTCTGCTATCCGCATCCTGAGGAAAGAACACTCCGCCCGCCGATATGGAAATTCCAACCTTCCGCCCGTCTTCCAACTTCACAATATCCGTTTCCCGGCATATTTTCTCATAAAAATCCGTTACTTCCTGCGGTTCAGACCCAAAAGCAATTACAAGGAATTCATCCCCGCTAAACCGCAGCACTTTCCATCCGGGATTACATAAAACGCTTATCTCTCTTGCGAACTTGATTAAAATCTCGTCTCCAATGTTATATCCGTAGTTGCTTACAATTTTCCGGAATCCATCCAGTCCGATTAACAGCGCAATTCCGGACTGTGAAGCAAAGTCAAAATAGTGCGTCTCATGTGTTGTCAGAAGTCCGGTCAGAGAATCGTATTTGCTCTGCCCATCTATTCTTGTCATAAGTCCCGCAAAAATGATAGGATTTCCTTCCGCATCCCTGATCACGCTGCCCTTACATTCCACCCACACATATACTCCCGATGCATTCCGCGCCCTGTATTGGCAGTTATGATATTTCTTTTTGCCGGAAAACACACCTGCGATATCCTCCGTATAAACCTTCAAGTCTTCCGGATGCACATGTTGCCCCCATACACTCGCCGCATTCTCCAGGTACTCCCCTGTCAATCCGAAATAATCCACGGCAGCTTGGGACCAGCGGGAAATATCCGTCTTCATATCACATACGTAGATGTAAACATTATCAGATGCTGATGCAAACGCTTCAAACAATTCATTATTGAAAATATCACTCACGTTATCACCTTCCGATCTTCCTTAATCCAGCCTTACGACCTGGTTCTTTCCGGCTTCCTTTGCCATATAAAGAGCCTTGTCTACCCTGCTATAAAGCGCATCGGCATTTTCATCCTTTGCCTGCGTTACTCCAATACTGACTGTTTGGCATCCGGCAGTTTCATAAGATACCGAAGAGAACTCCATGCGGATTTTTTCTGCCAGGGCTACTGCATCGTCCGCATTACTATCCGGCAGCAATATCATAAATTCTTCGCCGCCCCAACGACCAAGGGAACTGGATTGTACCCCCATCGTTGTGTTTCTGAGAACATCAGCCAGGGCCTGAATCACATGGTCTCCCTCTTTGTGCCCGTAGACATCGTTAACTTTTTTAAAATTATCAATATCCAGCATAATCAAGGAAATACTATTGCACATTCCCTGATTTTTGCGTTCTTCCAAAGCGTTGCGGATTTTTCTCTCAATCTCTGCACGGTTATAAAGCCTCGTTAATCCATCCGTAACAGAGCTTAAGGCAAGCTTCATATTCATTTCCTCCAGCTCTGCAGTGGATGCCTCGATAAAAGAAACAAAACGTCTGATAATAGGTATCTTTTCGTTCTTGTCATTATCAAACTGTGCCCTGGCAATATTCACCTTTTTGCCAGTCTCTGGTATATCTCCCTCCCGCATGGCAACAATTACAAGGGTCACATTGAAATTGAGCATATCACCCTTCATGCGCAAAAACTCGCCATGCGTATAAAAGCCCGTTGTAGGCGCTACGCTGTTAAACAAGATTGTCTCATCACTAATATTTTCATCTCCCCAGAATGCCCTTCTGGCAGCACAGGAAAAAGTCTGTATCACTTCAGGGCAAAAGTCCGCTATCTTTTGTCCATCCTCCCTGATACTGGCAAGGATTGTTTCCGGATCGCCATAAGCCAGCCTGACAATCGCATCCTCCTGCATGTCAGAGGACATCACAAGAGAATCGTCATCATTGACCGCTAAAGGGCAGCGCAGAATATCTACATCGCCATGTTCCAAAAAAAGCGGGAATTCCAGTGTATTGGAAAAAAACTTGTCATTTTTGTTGATATTCAAAAATCTTCGATAAACATCCAAGGCGGGTTTGCCGTCCAGCTCATACAAGATCTCTCTGTCCGCCTTTGTAACCCTGAATTTTCTTTTTAATGGTTTCCAGCCTGAAATAAAGGTGCTGTATGTATGAAAATCCGCTCCGCCCAACAGCAGAAAGATGATACCATGCTCCAAAAACTCGTTTCCTTTGGAAAACACGGCCGCCGTATCATCGTCCATATCGGGATTAAATGCACCGCCGCCAAATACCTGAATGTCCTCCCGCAACTGACTCATTTCATTGCAAAACTCCATCATGGACATATCCATGATAGTGGCATGCATTTCCACTGCCTGAACCCATGGATTTGCTTCACAGCATTTCTTCAGAACTGCCACATCCTGAGCCGCATTTTCCTCCGAAAAGGGAAGCTGGAGAATTTTGGCCTGAGTAGTCTCATATTCGAAAATGGTACAGGTTAAAATAATTTTGGTGTCTGACAATGCCCCATCCATAATATTGGCATTCGTTGTACATCCCAAATACAGCGCATCCGGCATTTCATTATCCAGGCAATCGCAAATATGCCGGATATGTTCAAGCTCCATATCCTCCGAATATATTCTGAATATGGTAACATAACCCGCATGGGATGTGCACCATTGCTTAATCTCCGTAAGCTTTTCAAGAAATCCCTCATCATCTTTATAGAGAATTCGAAATTGTTTCATTTCCTTCTCCTTTTCTATTTTAAATCTTGTTGTACTACCATATCATACTCCTCCTCAGGTCAATCATTCACATCCTGCTTTAACTTTATCTATCAGGAACGCTTTAAATGGCGTTTCCTTTTCGTTAGAAACTACCGGTCCGTCAGGTGTAAAGATCATTTCACAAGGCTCCTCTTTGGTATAAGGTTTCCATTCCGGCATAGGACTCCCGTCTGCGTCCACGCCATTTGGATCTCCCGTTTTTATAAAATTAGCCCAGTAATTGCACATTTTTCTTGCCAGATCATAATGACGTCCTACATAAGGCCGCCAGCACTTCGCCAGTGTTTCAAAGAAAAACCACAGATCGCAGGAATGGAAAGTCCCTGGGTTATCGGAACCCGGAATATCAGGTGCAAACCGATAGTAATAATACTTCTGTCCGTTTTCTTTTTTGCCATAAGAAAATAGCGCTTTTGCCGTACATTCCAATCCGCTCACCCTGGCATATTTTCCTTCTTCAAACATATCTCTGGTTTCCGGAAATGCAAGGAAAGTTTCCGCCTTTTCCGAAAACAACTCCTTCACCTTATCCTCCAGTTCCTGCTCGTTTTGCGCTTCAAGAAAACTCGGAAATTCATCTGCCGTATTACCCGCCATCACAGATACGCCGGCGCACTTTCCTTGTAATAACATTATCAGGGGATCTCCCACACAAAAAACTCCATCCAGCACGGTGAACATCCTTGGGAATGTATTTGCATACTCCGCATATTTATCTCGGATAAATAAAGCATCCAGCGCCCTTGCCTCTTCCAGATTCGATACACCAAGAAAATCAAAGAAATTCTGACCGTTTTTTTCCGCCTCACATAAAGGCTGCGGAATCCCGATACTGCCTTCCTCATAGGGACTTCTGACCATAGCACTCATGATCACCGCTTTTTGGAACAATCCTGCGTTCTTCGGACAAGCCATCTGACTTAAAACGCTTCCGCCGCCGGCGGACTGTCCTGCGATTGTAATATTACCCGGATCACCGCCAAAAGCCGCAATATTACGGACTACCCATTGAATCCCCGCCTGTTGGTCGAGACTTCCAAAATTAGCGGGAGCTTCAGGCTGCTGTGACGTGATTTCAGGATGAGCGAGAAACCCGAACACATTGAGCCTGTAATTCACGGAAACTACCACCACTCCCCTGCGTGCCAGCCTCTCTCCGTCAAACTCCATTTCCGCCGGATATCCCCATTGCAGTCCGCCGCCGAAAAACCACACCAGTACCGGCAGTTTCTCATCTTTGTTCTTGGCTCCGGTCCATACATTCAGATACAGACAATCCTCGTCCATAGGAATCTCCGAATCCACATGCCATTCATGGTTGTAAATAATGTCGCCAATCCCCGGCGTATCCTGAACGGAAATGGGTGCAAAGCGTGAAGCCTCCCTTATACCCTCCCAATTCTCGCAAGGCTGTGGGGCACGCCATCTGTTTTTTCCCACCGGCGGGGCCGCAAAGGGAATCCCCTTAAATGCGGTGATACGCGGATCTGCTGCCTCAATCCCTCTAAGCCATCCATTCTCAACTTTTGTTTCTCTTATCATGTTACCCTCTCTACTGCTCTCTTGCAATTTCTTTCAGCATTACTACAATCCTTAGAGCAAACCCCTCAGAAAGCTTTTTACATACTATAAAGCATTCTGAAGGGCTATAATTTTAAAACACTTCCGTCAAACTTATCATTTAAACAATGTACTCAGAATACCTCTTCCCAGAGAAGCGCCTACATTGCCGCCAATCCGCTTTCCGAAGCTTCCGCCAATGGAATTCCCGACAGTGTTTCCGACTTCTCTTCCGATACTTCCTACAGCTGATCCTGCTACTCTCTTTACTGCGGATTTCATCTGCTTCTGCTTTGCTTCTTCCGCCTTTTTGGCTGCTGCTTCTGCTTTTTCGACTGCCTTTCTGGCAGCTTCTTCCTCTTTCAGACGCTGCTTTTCAGCTGCTGCTTCTTCTCTTTGACGCTGTTTTTCAGCTGCCGCTTCATCTCTTTGGCGCTGCCTTTCAGCTGCCGCTTCTTCCTTTTGACGCTGCTTTTCAGCCGCTGCTTCTTCCTTTTGACGTTGCTTTTCGGCTTCTGCCTGTTCTTTTTGCTGAAGCTTTAAGGCTTCTTCCTCTTCCGCTGCTTTTTGTCTCTCCTGCTGCTGTTTAAGCACTGTTCTTTCCAACATTTCATAAGCGGAATCCCGGTCGATCATCTGAGCGTATCTGTTATAAAGAAGACTGTCCTCCGCCTTTCTTTTGATTGTATCCGCATCCAATGCATCCATTTGACTCTGGGGAGGCAGAATATTACATTTCTTTACAATGGTAGGAATACCGTCTTCATCCAGTACAGAAACCAATGCCTCTCCGATTCCAAGCTTTGTCAGCACTTCAAAGGTATTGAACGCAGGATTTTCACGGAAGGCCTGTGCCGCCGCCTTTGCGCCTTTCTGCTCAGCCGGTGTGTAGGCATGCAGTGCATGCTGAACTTTATTTCCAAGCTGTCCCATAATTCCATCCGGAATATCCTTGGGATTTTGAGTGATAAAGTAGATTCCCACTCCTTTGGATCGAATCAGTTTTACAACCTGCTCAATCTTCTCCAAGAGACTCTTAGAAGCAGTATCAAACAAAAGATGAGCTTCGTCAAAGAAGAACACCATCTTAGGCTTTTCCCTGTCGCCAGCTTCCGGAAGGGACTCAAAAAGCTCTGACAGCATCCACAGCATAAAGGTGGAATACATAGTAGGATTATTGATCAGCTTCTCACATTCCAGAATCTGAATTGCACCCTTGCCGTTGCAGTCCGTGCAAAGCCAATCCGCAATGTTCAGTGCCGGCTCTCCAAAGAAGCGATCTCCTCCTTCTGATTCAAGAGCTATCACAGCACGCATAATTGCTCCAAGACTCTGCTTGGGAAGATTGCCGTATCTCTCTCCATATTCCTTCGCGTTTTCTGATACGTACTGTATCATAGAGCGCAGGTCTTTACTGTCTAACAGCAAAAGCCCCTCATCATCTGCTATCTTAAATATCACCGTCAAGATATCTGTCTGTGTTCCGTTCAGTTCTAGAATTCTTGCAAGAAGTAAAGGCCCCATCTCAGAAATGGTTGCCCGCAGGGGCAGTCCCAGTTCTCCGTAAACATCCCAGAATGTAGTGGGATAGGAACGAAAAGCAAATCCTTCCTCCATGAGTCCCATGGCATCTACTCTCTTCTGCACATTTTCATTTGCCGTTCCGTTTTGGCAGATTCCTGCCAGATCTCCTTTTACATCTGCAAGAAATACCGGTACTCCGCAATCACTAAAGGACTCCGCCAGCACCTTTAAGGTTACGGTCTTTCCTGTTCCGGTTGCTCCGGCGATCATCCCATGACGGTTTGCCATCTTAGGATATATGTAAATCTTCTCGTCTTCTGATTTTCCAATCCAAATTTTGTTATCCTGATACATAAAATCCTCCTTGTCTGCTTTGTTTGTTTTACCTTTTTAGTATAACATAATTATCCATTTTGAAAATACATCTTTTCAAACAATATCTTTCCTGTTGTTGTTCGGAAAATGCGTTCATACACATTTCGCATTGTCTGAATATCCATCTCTCCCTCATAAGCATTTACAAAAAAATCCGCCTCAATGAGAATCTGATAATCAGGTCCATCCACCTGGTCATAAGTATGATGATGCCCAATTAAAAAGCACACCCTCTCCACTACCTCATTTTCCACGTCCAATCGTTCCAGCATCTCCTTTGCAATAACCGGGCCTTCTATTTCCTGATATTTTCCGTCACAGCTGCCGTATTTTCTTTCACTTTCCAAGATCCCAATATCATGCAATACCGCAGCAATTTCCAGGATATACTGCTCCTTCCGCGATAACTGCTCCCCTTCCCCAATCATCTTAGCAAATGAATACACCTTAAGAAAGTGGTTGATCCGATTTACATCCGGGCTGTCATATGCAACTGCTTCCCTTAAAATTGTCTCTACTGAGATCATCAAACTGCCTCCTTATACAACTCTTTCCAACATTATAATCCTCTATAATCTGCATAAATTTTACCATATGTTCCGCGAAACGTCAGTCACTTTTTATGTGTTTATGCTATAATGAATATTAGCCCACTACCATAACCCGGAGGTATACCGATGAAACTTCTAATCAAGCAACGTGTATTTTCATGGACAGATTCTTATGACGTTTATGATGAAAGCGGAAATGCTAAATATTTTATAAAGGCCGAATTTTTGGCATTAGGTCATCAGCTTCACGTGTTTGACCAGTCTCACAGAGAACTTGGCGTGATTCATGAAAAAATACTCACCTTTCTTCCTGCCTTTGAAATAGAAGTTGGTGGCAAAATATTGGGAACCATCCAAAAGCAGTTTAGCTTTTTTACACCGAAATACGAAATTGACTATAACGGCTGGCGTGTGGAAGGTGATTTTCTTGGATGGGATTATGATGTTTATAGCGGATGCAGCGCTGTGATCCACATTTCCAAAGAACTGCTCCACTGGGGAGATACTTATGTGATAGATATCAAAGATCCGGCAGATGAGTTAAATGGGTTGCTCCTGGTGATTGCTATTGATGCGGCTAACTGCCGCAATTGATAAGTATAGAATTTTATTGCTTTTGCTTGCATGTACTACCTGAAAACTTTTGCCCTCTATTACCGCAAACCGGAGGTTATAACAATGAAGCTCCTAATTAAACAACATATATTTTCATGGGTAGATTCTTATGATGTTTATGATGAAAACGAAAACATCAAATATACTGTCGAAGCCAAATTTGCAACATTAGGGCATCAACTCTGTGTATTCAATCAATCCAAAAAGATAATTGGTATCATTCATCAGAAAATACTGTCCTTTCACCCTGCTTTTAATATAGAAGTTGGGGGAAAAATATTAGGAACCATCAAAAAGAAGTTTTCCCTTCCCACCCCGAAATATGAAATTGATTATAAAGGCTGGTATGTGGAAGGGATGGATCTTGGACGTGGTTATTATGTGTTCAGCGGAAGTGACATTGTGATTCAAATTACCAAAGATCAGTTTCACTTGAGAGATACTTATGTGCTGGATTTCAACGATCCTGCAGATGAACTGGACGGGCTGCTGTTAGTGATTGCCATTGATGCTGCTAATTGCAGATATCGACTTTTTCACAATTGATGAATTGCTAAAATTATATTGTGAACTCTTAAGCTTGACTTTTTCTCCATTACTGCTATACTAAGAAATCGGAAATCCCAAGCGGTTTTCCAATTTTACAACGTCAGTTCGAGACCTTCCTGACGAAAAACAAAACTAAAGGAGAATTTCATATGAAAAAATCAAACGCAAGAATCTTATTTCTGACTCATGCGGCTCTTATTGCCGCCCTCTATGTGGTACTTACCTATATAGCCTTCTGGCTGGGTATTTCCTCAGGTGCCGTTCAGGTACGTTTTTCCGAAGCACTAACCATTTTACCTTACTTTACCCCCGCCGCCGTTCCCGGGCTATTTGTGGGCTGCCTTCTTTCCAACCTGTTAACAGGAGCTGCCATTCCCGATATTGTGTTCGGCAGTCTTGCTACCTTGATCGGGGCACTGCTCACTGCAAAATTCCGCCAAAACAAATGGTTTGCGCCAATTCCGCCTATTTTAGCCAATGCAGTTATTATTCCGCCGGTGCTTTTGTTTGCTTACGGCATTAAACCTCTGTGGTTTTCCTATATTACAGTTACTCTGGGCGAAATCATCTCCTGCGGCGTTCTCGGCATGCTGCTTCTTTTTGCGCTGGAAAAATCCATGAAACGATTCTTTGCAGAGCAGCCTTTTGCTTATGCGGGAAAGTGAAAACAAGGGAGTCGCCCCCACCCGTAAAACGGGTGGCTCGGGACGCGGGCTCTAAGCCCGCCCT
>CAMWJC010000062.1 GCA_947174495.1 uncultured Lachnospiraceae bacterium
ATATTTATACAAACTTTGTATTTTATTCAGTGTTGCTGATATATTTTATAGCGGTGAAAGATTTTTCTATAAAAGAGTGGGGGAGTAATCTAAAAAAGGGAAAAACATTTTGGAAGTCGGTTTGGGTAACGGCTTTCTTTTTCATGCTGGCATTTGTAATAACAACGATATTAGAAAATGCATTTCCGCATCTCGATACAGGAACTATAGGGTTAAAGCGAAGCAATGGTTTTGAATTACTTTTATTTGCGCTGTCAACAATCATCTTGCCGCCTATTGTAGAGGAAACATTTTTCAGGAAAGGGTTAATTGCGTTGGAAAACAACACGATTATGACAATTACACTCGTATTCAGTATGTTTTTATATTCGGCAGAACACGCTTTATCATTATGGGGAATATTTCTTACAATGATTTGGGCATTTCCATTGAGTATTTCCTTTATCAAAACAAAAAATGTGTATATTCCAATGACGGCGCATTTCATCATCAATTTAATAGGAAATGGAACAGAAGTATTATTTACGATGGCAAGGCTGTTACAGTGAATTTTCGAGGTTAACTATTGACTCTGTCGTTGGGGAACAGTTTATACTATGCTTAAATGATTTGTAAGAGAGGAGCAAAATAGTATGAACGAGTTAGTTAAAATCAGAGATATGACGGTCAAATATGGCTTGTCGGCACGCACACTCCGTTATTATGAGGATATGGGGCTGATCAAAAGTACCCGAAGTTCTGACTATGCTTATAGGATGTATGATGAGGAGAATATCAAACGGTTGGAGCAGATTTTGATTCTGCGTAAACTGAATATAAGCATTAAAGATATTCAGCGCATATTTTGCACCTCCGGTTCTGAAATTGTTTTAGAGGTGCTGGGTAAAAAGGTTGATGACATTGATGGACAAATCTCCCTTTTACATGAATTGAAAGAAATAGTTTTACAATTTATACACCAAATTGAACTGGCTGATTTTGGTAAGGAGTCGGATGTAAAGCTTCTTTATGAAAAGGCAAAAGAGATTAAGACTCAAATAGTAAATGTAGACTATGATGGCAATCCTTCCGTGGTGAACCGTTTATTAGAGGTTACCGAGAAACTTGATAACAAGGTACCAGACATTATGATTGTCAGAATACCTAAGTTTAGGGCAGTGACATCAGGGATTATGACATTTGAAGAGCTTTTTGGCGGCGATTTCGGACCGTGGCAGGAAGATCACAATCATTTTTTTAAGCCCGTTATTTTTGATGCCCCGGATTTCCTGTGTGGAAAGGATGGAAACGTGGAGTGGATTTGGGCTGTTAAAGACGAAGTTACGGAAGCTGATACTTGCCCATATGAAATTATTGAATATCCCGGTGGCTTGTATGCAGTGGCGGTCAGCGTAGATGGTGACGGTGAGAGCAACAATAAAGTGAGAAGCAAAACTGAGAAATGGCTTGAAAGTACAAATTTTGTCATTGATAGTGAGCGTGAACTGATGGGGCACATGATCTATGTAGATGATGAGATTAAAGAGGGGCTTGGATATCATCAGATGAATCTCTATGCGCCTATCAAGCTTAAGGGAACAAAATAGAATTATTATTAGTAGGGAAGACATATGAAAAACATTTTAGTGACAGGCGGAACGGTGTTTGTAAGCAAATATATTGCAGAATATTTTGTTGGGCAGGGAAACCGGGTTTATGTCCTTAACCGGAACACCCGCCCGCAGCCGGAAAATACGATTTTGATTGAGGCGGACCGTCATAATCTTGGGGAAAAGTTCAAGGAATATCACTTTGATGTGGTTCTTGATGTGACTGCATATACCGGCAGTGATATTGTTTCCCTATATGATGCATTAGGGGATTTTGAGGAATATATTCTGATCAGCTCCAGTGCTGTTTATCCGGAAAGCAACGAGCAGCCGTTCTCGGAGGAACAGGATGTGGGTGCAAACAAATTCTGGGGAAAATATGGCACTGACAAGATTGACGCAGAGCGGGAGCTGAGGAAGCGTGTGCCAGGAGCCTACATACTCCGTCCTCCCTATTTGTATGGACCGCAAAATAACGTATACAGGGAAGGATTTGTTTTTGACTGCGCAATGGCGAAACAGGATTTCTATCTGCCAAAGGATGGAGAAATGAGATTGCAGTTTTTCCATGTGAGAGATTTATGCAGGTTTATAGATGTGATATTAGAAAAAAAGCCTGCGGAAAAGACTTTCAATGTGGGAAATGCTTCCAGCGTATCTGTCAGGGAATGGGTGCAGATGTGTTATGAAATTGTGGGTAGTGACTGCAAGTGCATTCCGGTGCATGAAGCTATTGAACAAAGGGAATATTTCTGTTTTCACGATTATGAGTACTTTTTGGACGTTTCTAGGCAAAGAGAGCTGATGCCGGAAACGAAACCGCTTAGGGAAGGACTTATGGAGTCTTATGAGTGGTACAGGGAAAATCAGGAAATAGTCAGGAAAAGACCTTATTTTATTAATGGCAAAACAATTCTTCCTGACAAAACTGCATAGATAGAAATTATGCTGATTATACACAATATAATGCCGGTTATCCGGACAACTACCGAAAATGCGTTTCTTTTAAACCATTTTTGGTAATTATTTGACGGCAAAAAAAGAAACATTTTTCTTTGAATAAGCTAATTCGATTGATGCCATAATTGCTATTGCAAGGCAAAGCGGAGGGAGGAAGAAATTTGATAGAAATATGAATGTGATTGTGGTATTCTATTAGCGATACAAATTTCCTGATAGTGAAGTTATTGACGTCATGTAGTGTATCACTGATAAATCAGAGTTTAGTGGAGGCAAATGGTAATTAGATGGTTAGGCTTGAAATTGTAGCTCCTGGAAATTGGAGATTAGGTTTAAAAGTTTCGGAATCGCAAAAGCGTTTCGTGTCTGATGATATGCGACTGTTGGCGAGAGCTTATGCGTACCGAGAAAGTAGAAGCAACGCATATGTCATTTATGATGACGATGTTCCAGTGGGAATGGCGCTATATTATGACTGCGATGAACTAAATGCGTATGATTTTAGTCAAATATTTATAGATGAACGCTATCAAGGTAAAGGTTTTGGAACCGAAGCGACACAACAAATCCTCAAGATTATGGAATCTGATGGCAAGTATGACAAGGTTGTCTTATGTTATATTGACGGAAATGAAGCAGCAAAAAATATGTATGAAAAGTTAGGCTTTTATCTAACTGGAGAGTGCGATGAAGATGAGATTATTATGGAGAAAGCACTAAGATAACTTCCATTTTGTCTAAGCAACCATTGCCACAATCGCAATAGGATAACATTGGCAGCACCGGCAATGAATTCTCTGAATATTTCTTTATCATGATGTAAATTCATAGATCATCCCCCATTCAATCAGGTTTTTGGCAGCGTTTCCGGTGAGTGTACTGGCAACATCCGATAGTTGTTTTTGGGTGAATTGGCATTTTTTTAAATAGGATTTCAGTCGCTTGATCATGTCTGTTTTACTTAATTCCGAGTATTTATTTGCTTGAGATATTATGTCTAAAAATTGTAAAATTGAAACATTACTATCAGTAATTGTTAAGGCAGGACATTTGATACGGACTGACTGTCCGCCAATGGTTACAGTTCTGCCGTTTGTAGCTTCTTTATTAGTCACAATTTCTAGAATAGCCGGCATTTGTGTGGTCAATCCTAGTTGATTGGCAAATGATGCACCAGTAATATAGCCATAAGTTGTATTGTCATTTTTAACGTATTTACGAATAATGACAGTATAGGGGTCAAGATAGCTTGTTCCAAATATTTCTGATGATTTTGGTATATAATAAATCCCGGTATCATAACGTTTTAAAAAGCCACAAGATACAAGTCGTTTGATCGCCTGCCGCACGGCATTTTCACTCATGTTTTGAATATTGAGTTCGTTTAGGAAAATTGGCTTGTTATATCCAAATTTTTCTAATAAAAATTTTTCTAACATACAGTAATCTCCTTTGAATATATTGTACCAAATTTATATAATAATAGTCAATAAAAATGTCAAACATACATTTGTCGAATGTAACAGTTCTGCCATTAGATCCAAAGCCGCTTCCGATAGGCACTGGGGCTTATCCCGACAGAAGCGTGGAAGACCCTGCTGAAATAAAGCATATCTTGATACCCTAGGCGCAGGCCGATTTCTTTAACGGGCAGCAGGGTGGAGCGGAGAAGCTTGCAGGCTAGGTTCATCTTCTGCCGGGTGTGATAGGTCTGTATGGTCATTCCGGTAGACTTTTTAAAACAAGCAGCCATATGCTTGTAGCTTAGATGAAAGTGATCTTCCAGCAAAGAAGCGGAAAACGGTTCCTGTATATGTTCTCCTAAAAATCGGCAGATCTGATCGGCAAGAGAGTCCGTCTTTGGAAGTTCAGAGTAGGCGTGAAAGGCGCACTCGGAAAGTAATTCAAATAGTTTGGAATTTAAGTTCCATCTACGCAGAGGGTCCGTGGAATTTATGTAGTTGATAAACTGGACGATCATTTCCGCTGCCTGTGAATGTTCGGGAACATAAGAATGTTTGGGAAGAGGCAGCATATAGGTGGACTCAGTTGAAACAAGCCCCTGGTTGCCCGGTTCATTTTGGATCTGGAAGGGGCTGCAGGGAAAAGCGGGAAGGGGCGTACGGAAATGGACAAAATACCAGGAGGTTCCCTGTGGGATTGTGGTTTTCCCATAGTGATGCAGTCCGCTTTTTAGAAAGAACAGTTCTTCCTTTTGAATCAAATAATCCTGATCTTCTTCTGTCACACCTATATAACCTTCTGTTACATAAATCAGTACATGAAAGTCCACATTGCGGTCTGCGTGGATAAAAGGGGCGGACGCCACCTGATAGGCGCCGGAAAGCGCAACAGGCAGGGTGCATGTATCTATTACAATCTCATTCATCAGAATATTCTCCATGTTTTTCAGAATAAAATCTATTTTTCTAATAGCATAAAGGGATTATAATGCATGTATAATCAAAAATCAACACAGGATACTTTGAAGAAAGGGGTATTTCATGAAAACACAAAGGCAGATAGCTGTTAGAAATTATGAAAGCAGGAAAGGCTTTATCCATCATTATCAAAAGCTGATCAAGGAGGTGGTTATTCCTTATCAGTATGCGGTTTTGCATGATCAGGTGGAGGGCGTGGAAAAAAGCCATGTAGTCGCAAACTTTGAAAATGCAGCGAAGGCGGTTCGGGGAGAGGATCCCGGAGATGGGTTTTACGGCATGGTATTTCAGGACAGCGATGCGGCCAAATGGATCGAAGCCGCGTCTTATTCGTTGGCTGTTTTTCCAGATAAGGATCTTGAACAAAAGGTGGATGAACTGATTGATAAGATTGAGGCGGCACAGGATAAAGATGGATATCTGAATACCTACTATACCATCAAAGATAAAGAAAAGCGCTGGACTAATCTGTTGGAGGGTCATGAGCTTTATTGTGCTGGACATATGATGGAGGCAGCGGTTGCTTACTATGAAACAACAAGAAAAGACAAGCTTCTGGGGGTGATGCAGAAGAATGCGGCACATATCTATCAAAGGTTTGTGACAGAAGGGAAGGAAGGATATCCGGGGCATCCGGAGGTAGAGCTTGCCCTGCTTCGGCTGTATCGGGCAACAGGAGACCGGAAATGTCTGGAATTGGCAAAGCATTTTATCGATGTACGGGGAGTTGATCCGGAGTTTTATAAAAGGGAAGTCGAAAATCGCGATTGGAAGGTTTGGGGCAATGATGCATCGAATTATGATTACCAGCAGTCCGGAAAGCCGGTAAGGGAGCAGACAGATGCCACAGGGCATAGTGTCCGGGCAGTTTACCTTTATACAGGAATGGCAGATCTTGCTGCAGAAACGGAGGATCAGGAGCTCCTAGAGGCTTGCAGAAGGCTGTTTGAGAGTATTACGAATAAAAGAATGTATGTAACAGGAGGAATTGGTTCCACCGTTTTAGGAGAAGCATTTACTGTTGACTATAATCTTCCCAATGATACCGCCTATGCGGAAACCTGTGCTTCTATCGGACTTATGTTTTTTGCTTCCAGAATGTTGGAGGCTGAAGTGGATTCTGTTTATGGAGACGTGATGGAGAGAGCATTTTATAATACAGTTCTGGCGGGAATGCAGCTTGACGGCAAGCGTTTCTTTTATGTGAACCCGCTGGAAGTGATTCCGGGAATTTCCGGGGAGGCGGTAACCCATAAGCATGCGCTGCCCCAGCGTCCCGGCTGGTACACCTGTGCTTGCTGTCCGCCCAATGTGGCAAGATGTCTTGCTTCCATTGGAAAATATGCTTACGGAGAAAATGAAACCACCATATTTGTTCATTTGTTTATGGAAGGAAAGGTATCTTTTGAAAATGGTTTGACACTTAGCTGCGAGACAAAGTATCCCTATGAATTTAAGGCTTCCTATCAGGTTTTGGAAGGAAATGGAAATATGGCAGTCCGGGAGCCGGACTGGAGCAGAGATAAATTTCGGATTCTGGTAAACGGTAGGGAGCAGACAGGAATAAAAAAGAAAGGATATTGGTATCTTGAGGATATCAAAGCCGGAGACGTAATTGAAGTCCTTTTTGACGAGCAGGTGAAAACGATTCACGCATCTTCCAGAGTTGCAAGCAACAGTGGGTGCGCTGCGCTGCAGAGAGGCCCGTTGGTATACTGTGTGGAGGGGATTGATAATGAAGGAGATGTGCTTTCTCTTTCTTACGCAGAATACGGAGAAAGTAAAGCAGAAAAATTTGAACCGGAACTGCTTGGCGGAACGATCCGATTAAAAGTAGATGGATACAAAACGGCTAAAATTCAATCACTTTACACTTATGAGAAGAATAAACCGGAGCCATATACCATTACAGCAGTTCCATACTATACATGGGGAAACCGCGGGCTTGGACAAATGCGGGTATGGCTGCCGGAAAGGTCATAGAAATAAATCATTGAAAGTACTTAACAGCCTTTTTATTTTCTGCTACAATCATGTTGAAAAAGACGGCAGGGAGGAACTATGAATGGCAAAATGGCTTGACAATGCGATTTTTTATGAGATTTATCCCCAATCCTTTCAGGACTCCAATGGAGACGGAATCGGGGATCTTCAGGGAATCATATCCAGATTGGATTATATTAAGGAGCTGGGATGTAATGCACTCTGGATCAATCCCTGTTTTGCTTCGCCCTTTGGAGATGCAGGATATGATGTGGCAGACTATTATACGATAGCGCCCAGATACGGCACCAATGAAGATGCCAGGGAGCTTTTTGAACAAGTGCATAAGCGCGATATGCATATTCTGCTGGATCTGGTTCCGGGACATACTTCTGTGGAACATCCGTGGTTTCGGGAATCCATGAAGGCGGAGCCAAATGAGTTTACGGACAGGTATGTGTGGACAAACAGCATTTGGGTAGAGCCGGAGGGAATGGGAAGTCTCAGGGGAATTTCTGATCGGAATGGCTCCTGTGCCGTGAATTTCTTTTCTAACCAGCCCTCTTTGAATTATGGTTTTTATAACATTGATAAACCATGGCAGCAGCCCATGGATGCGCCGGGACCGTTGGCAACTCTTGAGGCATTAAAGGATATTATGCGCTTTTGGCTTACGATGGGATGCGATGGGTTCCGCGTGGATATGGCAGGTTCTCTGGTGAAAAATGATCCGGAGGGAAAAGGAACCATTGCGTTGTGGAAGAAGATACGCAGTTTTCTGGAAGAAGAATTCCCGGAGGCAGCTATGGTATCCGAGTGGGGAGAGCCTGATAAGTCTTTGCAGGGCGGCTTCCACATGGATTTTCTTCTGCATTTTGGACCTTCTCATTATAATGACCTGTTCCGGTGCGAAAATCCTTATTTTGCAAGAGACGGAAAGGGTGATATTTCCCAGTTCGTGACAAAGTATCTTGAGAATTATGAGAAATCCGAGAAAAAGGGATTGATTTGTATTCCATCCGGAAATCACGACATGGGAAGAATGGCGAAAACGCTGGACCCGGATGAGATGAAAATTGCTTTTGCATTTCTTCTTTCTATGCCGGGAGCTCCTTTTATCTATTATGGGGACGAGATCGGAATGCGTTATCTGGAAGATATTGTTTCCGTGGAAGGCGGTTATGACAGAACCGGTTCCCGCACGCCTATGCAGTGGGGTGACGGAGTAAATGCAGGATTCAGTACGGCATCGAAAGAAAAGCTGTATATCCGACAGGATGAAAGTGCGGACCGCCCTACAGTCAAAAAGCAGATGGAAGATGAGAACTCTCTTTACTGGGAGATTCGAAAGCTGATCACAGTGAGGCAGTCTCACCAGGCACTGCAGAGCAAGGGAGAGATTCAGTTTGTTCATGCCAAAGAAAAAACTTATCCTTTTGCATACATGAGAAGCAGCGACGAGGAAAAAATTCTGGTGGTGATCAATCCATCGAACCGGGAAGAAAGCTTCGCATTCGATAAAAAGTTAGGAAAAGCAGTGTATACACTGGGCGGTAAGGTGGAATTTACGGATGGCATTGTAAAAGTGCCGGGATGTACGGTAGGTTTTTTTGAATTATAAGCAGCAAGCAAAATTTGAATGATGGTAAGAAAAGGAGGAAATTGTTATGATTTATCGGGATTTTCAAGAATTAAAGTTATCCATGCTGGGCATGGGAGCAATGCGTCTGCCTGTAATTGATGGTGATGATGCAAAGATTGATGAAGATGCGGCAAAAGAGATGGTAGCCTGTGCGATGAAGCAAGGGATTAATTATTATGACACAGCATGGGGATATCACGGAGGAAATTCGGAACTCGTGATGGGAAAAGCACTCAGCGGGTATCCGCGTGAAAGCTTTTATCTGGCTACAAAGTTTCCGGGTTATGATCTTTCCAACATGCCTAAGGTGAAAGAAATTTTTGAGAAACAGCTTGAAAAATGCCAGGTAGAATATTTTGATTTTTATTTGTTCCATAATGTATGCGAGATGAACATTGATGCATATCTGGATGAGCAGTATGGGATTTTTGATTATCTTATGGAGCAAAAGAAGAACGGACGCATCAAACATTTTGGTTTTTCAGCACATGGAAGCTATGATGTGATGAAACGCTTTCTGGATGCTTACGGTGACAGCATGGAGTTCTGCCAGATTCAGCTTAATTATCTGGATTGGTCATTTCAGGATGCAAAGGCAAAAGTGGAACTTCTGAATTCTTATCATATTCCTATATGGGTAATGGAGCCTCTGCGGGGAGGCAGGCTGGCGCATCTGCCGGAGGCCGATGCACAGAAGCTTCAGGCGCTTCGGCCGGAGGAAAAGGTTCCGGCGTGGGCATTTCGGTTTTTACAGACGGTTCCCGGTGTTACGGTAATTCTGTCCGGTATGTCTGATGGGAAGCAGCTTCAGGAGAATATTCAGACCTTTGAGACTGATAAGCCTTTAGAGCAGGCGGAAATGGATACCCTGCTTTCGATTGCTGATGGTATGCTGAGTGATTCTCTGCCTTGTACTGCCTGCAGGTATTGTACCAGCCACTGCCCGAAAGGACTGGATATCCCTTCGTTAATTGAACTTTATAATGAGCACAGTTTTACAGGAGGAGGGTTCCTTGCCCCAATGGCACTTATGGCAGTGCCGAAGGAAAAACAACCGTCCGCCTGTGTGGGCTGCAGAAGCTGCGAAGCTGTGTGCCCGCAGCAGATCAAGATCTCCGAAGCGATGGCAGATTTTTGTGTAAAGCTCGGAGGTTGATGCGGAAGGTATATTTCTCCTGATGAAAAGATGCGGTAAACGCAACGGTTTTAAGAACCGCAGGAAGTATAATGCCGCACTCCAAGTTTCCAGAGCAGCAAGCAGGGTAGGAGAAATAAGCAGGCTGCAATGGGCAGCAGGGAATAATAGGGCTTTCCGCGATCCAAAAGGTACAAAAGCGGATAATATTGAATCAGCGAATAAGGCACCACAAAGGTGCATAGGAGAAGAACCCGTCTGCCGTAGATGCAGACGGGATATTTTCCATATTCCCGTGCTCCGTCAGTAAAAATGTTCATAAATTCCAGTCCTTCTACCGTGAAAAAGCAGATGGAGGCATAAATAAGGAATATACCGCTAAAAACCACCGTGCCGCCGATCAACATCAGGATTACGGTCAGCAGTTTAGGGATTGTCCAATGCACCTCACTGATCGAAAATCCCCATACAAACATCACAATTGCCTGTAGAATACGCCCAATCCTGCTAAATTCTATATGGCTTCCCAAAACCTGAAAAGTTTCATTTCGGGGCCGGACCATAATCCGGTCAAATTCTCCTTTTTTGATCATCTGAGCGAACGTATCAAATCCTCTTGCAAAGGCTTCTGCCAGACCAAATTCCATAAGTGTGATTGCAAAGCACAATAATACCTCATTGTAGGTAAATCCATCTATTTCATGAAAACGCTGAAACATGAAATAAACCCCTAAAAAGACATTGAATGAGACCAGAAATTGTCCAATACAAGTCAGGATAAAGGAGGTCTTGTATTCCAGAATGCTTTTTAAGTGAATCATAAAATATTTTCCATATAATTTCATCTTGTCATCCTCCCTGTACAGTAACCCGCTTCATCGCCAGCATATTTAAAAACTCTCCCAGTAAAGTCAGAGCAATCAACCAGAAGATCTGTAATAAAACTGCCTGCCACATGGAAGTCCCAGCAAGATCCCCGCTATAAATCCGAAGGGGAACATTTTGCATGGAGGCAAAGGGTAAAAGCTCTAAAAAGTGTCTGATTCCGTCTGGGAAAAAGGGCAAGGGAATCACGGCACCAGATAAAAATTCCACTCCTGAGACCGCAACGATACGAATTCCCATGGGGGAAATGGTAAAAAAGGATACCATATAAATCAGCATACAAAAGGAAACCGTCACCCCTGTTCCAAGCAGCAATGTCAGAAGAAAAAGTGAAAAAGCACCAGGGCTTACCGGCAACATCATATTGTAAGGGGCAGGTAAAAACAGCGCAACGATCAATATGGGAAGGCAGCGCAGGAATGCTTTAGCAAAGCGGTTAGCCAGGCTTCTGGCAAACCACATGCGGTAGATATTGATGGGGCGGCAAAGCTCATAGGCAATATTGCCATCGCTAATTGCACTGAAAATCTCGTTTTCCATCATCCATGCCATAAATAAGGCCAGAAATGCCTGCTGCATCCACACATAAGAAACCGTAGCCTGAAAACTCATGGGAAAGGCCGATGCATCTGCCCTGTAAAAGGCACGGAACATCAGAATTTCCATGGTTCCCCATACAAACTGAGTGACCACTCCGGCAAAAGCGGCGGATCGATATTGTAGATATTGATGGGGCGGCAAAGCTCATAGGCAATATTGCCATCGCTAATTGCACTGAAAATCTCGTTTTCCATCATCCATGCCATAAATAAGGCCAGAAATGCCTGCTGCATCCACACATAAGAAACCGTAGCCTGAAAACTCATGGGAAAGGCCGATGCATCTGCCCTGTAAAAGGCACGGAACATCAGAATTTCCATGGTTCCCCATACAAACTGAGTGACCACTCCGGCAAAAGCGGCGGATCGATATTGTAGATCCGTGGAAAAGCGGAGTCGGAAAAAAGCTAAATATTTACGCATAGTCCACCTCCTAGATCTGATGACTGCGGTAGAAGGCAGCCAATGCTTCTTCCGTGCTGTCATAATCCATACGAATATCCTCAATAGTGCCGTCCAGTAAAATCTGTCCCTTTCCAATAAGAATGATCCGGCTGGTCAGCGCTTCAATATCCTGCATGTCGTGTGTAGTTAAAATGACAGTGGTATGTTTTTCTTTATTTAATTGCAGAATAAAATCTCTGACTGCCAGTTTCGATACGGCATCCAGACCGATGGTGGGTTCGTCCAGAAATAATATTTTGGGATTATGTAACAAAGATGCGGCAATTTCACAGCGCATTCGCTGTCCTAAGGAAAGCTGGCGCACCGGTGTCCTTAAAAGCTCTGAGAGATTCAGCATATCGGTAAGCAGCTCTAAGTTATGCAGATAGGTATGAGGATTTATCCGGTAGATTTCCTTTAAAAGTTCAAAGGAATCCATAACCGGAACATCCCACCACAATTGGGTGCGTTGTCCGAAAACCACGCCAATATTTTTTACATGCTGAATTCTGTTTTTCCAGGGAGTCAGCCCGTCGATTTGACAGGTTCCCTCCTCTGGAGTAAGAATACCGCTTAGAATTTTGATGGTAGAACTTTTGCCGGCACCGTTGGGACCGATATAGCCCACCATTTCACCATCAGAAATGGTAAAAGAAACGTCGTCAAGAGCATGAATATATTCATATTCTCTGCGAAGAAGAGCTTTGCATGCCGAGGCAAACCCGGCATTTCGTTTAGAGACCTTATAGGTCTTGCGAACATGTTCGACTTTAATCATGTCTGCGTCCTCCTGGTAGTATTATAATGGTTTATAACTTGCCAAGCCGGTCTGCTGCCACCGGATTTTGCCGGTAGGCTACCGCAGGTAAGTATGAAGTTGTATCGCTTTTGTAAAAGCGAAAGGAATTTAAGAATATCACTATAGGGATAGAATGTCAAGGCAGTTTATGATAAAATTTATTATACCAGTTCAGCCGGTCAGAATGGCGTGGACGGAACTGATTTAGGACAAGCACAGAAAAGGAAAGCAGAATGAGGCGTGAAATAGACTTAAACGAAATATCCGACGGCAGGCTTTATACATCGAATGATATGGTGAAGATTGGCTGTAATGACTGCGCGGGCTGCTCGGAGTGTTGCCGGATGGTAGAGGATACGATTTTGCTGGATCCCTATGACATTTATCAGTTAGAGCAGGTACTGAAAGCTGAATTTGAACAATTGATGGCAGGATATATAGAACTACGGGTGGTGGATGGGCTGATTCAGCCCCATTTAAAAATGCGCCTGGAAGAGGGCTGTGTTTTCTTAAGCGGGGAAGGCCGATGCACGATTCACGATCACAGGCCGGGATTTTGCAGGATGTTCCCTATGGGAAGGATTTATCAGGAGCAGGGATTCAAGTATTTTTTACAGGTTCATGAATGCTCTTATCCAAATAAGACCAAGGTGAAACTTCGGAAATGGCTGGGAATTCCGGCGCTCGATACATACGAAAAATATATCAGAGAGTGGCACGCTTTTGTGCAGGAGCAGGTAGAGAGCGTAGAGAATACTGAGAATCAGGAGATTATAAAAAAACTGAATTTATATCTGTTAAATCAGTTTTATGTAAACCAATATAAGATTGACGAAGATTTTTATCCGCAGTTTTACGAAAGACTGGAGGAAGCGAAACCGGTGACAGTGCTGTATCGATAGGAGACAAACAGGATGAGAAAAATACTATGTTTTCTTTGCTTATGTGTGATTTCACTTTTGGTGTGTGGCTGGGGGAATGCTGATGAAAAGGCAAGCTCAAAACAAGAAACCGTGGTTTTGGATGAAATTCGGGAAGAAGGCGTCAAGCAGGACTCTCTGGGGCAGGAATTTGAGATCCTGGAATACATTTTTGAAATGCCTAAGGCGGAATGTTTTAGTGAGCAGGCGGCAAAGGAGATTCAAAAGTGGCAGGAAGAGGAGCTTGCTTTGTTTTGGCAGGAGGTGAAGGATCAGACTGCGGTGGAAGATGACAGATTTCGGGAGATCAAGTCTGATCCGGATGAGGAAAAGCAGATCTGGTGGGGTTCCGGACTTTATCATGTGGAATATTCTGTTTTTGAAAGCGATGGGCTGATTAGCTTTTTGAAAAGAGAATATCAGCTTTATACCAGTGCTCCTCATGAAATATTAGATGACAGTGCTGTCATTTTTGACGGCAGCACAGGGGAAAGAATTACATCGGACCAACTGCTGGATAGGCTGATTGGAAAGGGTGAGGAGAAACGTATTTATCTGTCACAGTATTTGATTGAACTACTGATTCCCGAAGAGACAGCTTGGGATAAAGACTACAGGGACAAGCTGGTATATGAGATGCTGTTCCAGCCGGAATGTTATATGAAGGATGATGCGTTGGTGGTGTTCTTTGATACATACGATATTGCCACCTATCCGGTAGGAGATATTTTTCTTGAGGTTCCCTTAGATAAATTACCGCATCTGGAAAAAGAGATTGAGGATAAGACAGCAGCCGCGGACTGGATTCAGAAACTACATAAGCCGGGAGCGCATAATCAATACCTGGTGGAGATTTCAGAGAATAAAGCGGTCCGTGCTGACCTAGACGGTGATGGAAAAGAAGAAGTCATATTTTATCCTTCCCGGAAGGTAGTAGATGACACTGATCCTAAGGAAATAGTTGTCTCGATCAATGGACGGAAGATTACACTTCACTTAGAGGGAAATATAGATAAGGAAGCAATTGGATTGGTGGATATTGACAGTGAAGACGGTGAGTATGAGCTGGCAGTACGGATCAATGGTGGAGATTCTGGTCCGGCTACTGTTTTTTTCGGATATTATGGTGGAGAATTAATAGAGATTGACAGAGTAGATTTTAAGATAGACCGTGAAAGTACGAATTCTTGGGAAGCGTGTATGAGAGGGAGCGGATCTGTCTGGGGGAATGATGATTTTGTAGAAATCCAGAAGAATGCTGAGATTTTGGAGGAAATCAAAGAAGAGGGTTCCCGGATGGATTCCTTTTATCAGGAGTCTCTGCTTTTAGAATATGATTTCTATATGCCGCAGGTAGAAGGCCTGAGTATACTGGCGGCGGAGAAAATTAAAGAGTGGCAGGGGAGAGAGTTCGACGCATTTATGCAGAAAATGGAGGAATGTGCCTTGCTGGCGGACAGTGACTGTCTGGAGCGATTGACTGATCCCGATGAGGAGAAGCGCGGGTGGGGTGTACCTTGTATTTACTCGGTGAAGTATACTGTCTTTCAGAGTGCAGGGGTAGTCAGTTTTTTGAAGCAGGAATATCAATGTTATGGAATCGGCCATGGAAGTACATTTCATTCGGGGATGGTTTTTGACAGCCGCACCGGGGAAGAACTTTCGATAGATTATTTTTTGGACGAAGGAGAAAACGGGCGCATTGCTCTTGCACAGTATCTGATCGAGCAAGTGGACGGAGAATACTTATGGAAGGATTATGAAGAGCGTATTGTGTATAGGGCTGTTTTTGACCCGCAGTTCTATGTGGAAGACGATACCCTGGTTTTCCTTTTTAGTCAGGATGAGATGGCAAGCCATGCATATGGTCCCATCTTTCTGGAGGTCCCTTTAAAAGAAAAAAGAGAGCTGAAAGACCAAAAGGCAATAGAAAAGTGGGCAGAAGACCTGCAGATTCCGGGGAAAGCCAACCGCTATCTGGTGGAGATTCCTGCCGGTCAAACGGTAACAGTGGATTTAGATGGAGATGGGCAGGAAGAGGAAGTCTATTATCCGGCAGAGAAATCCGCCGTGGAAAATACTTCGACGGAAATCACCTTGATGATCAGTGGAGAGAAATTCCGGCTTACAGTGGATGAGAATATCATCAGGGAATCCATTGGGTTGGTTGATATTAATAGCGAAGACGGGAAATATGAGCTGGCCATCCGGGCAACCGGACCTAGTGACGATTATGTCACGGCCTTTTACAGATATGAAAATGGTGAGATAAAGGAAATTGGTAGGACAGGATGTGTTATTGATCGTGACAGTACAAACACATGGAAAGCCTATTTGTACGGGAATGGAAGCGTTTATGGTGAAAGAACGCTCGGAATACTGGAAATCCGCCAGTTGGATGCCCGGTGGGAGTTGGAGCCGAAGACAGATACATTGCAGCTCTGTGAAGAGAAGAATTACAATTACTTCTCGGATAATTGGGTGGAACCCTTCATAGGATGGCGCTGGGAGCATCCGTATGAACTGACAGGCGGAATCCTGGTTTATGACCAGATGGACCGGAATTCGGAACATATGACTATTACGGGAGAAAAAGCACGGATTATCCAGTTCCTATCCACCGATGGAAAAAACTGGGTGGAAGCGGAAATTTTTATGGATGGAGAATTTAAGAGGGGTTGGCTGTATATAAAGGATTTTGTTGAAATAGAAGTGGGAGAAGATCAATTTGCACCGTGCTATGACCGTATTAAGAATTTACAGGGAGCAGGGTGATGAGAAAGGAAGTATGGGAATATGAAAGAAGTGGAAACATCGAAGTTGTTTCATTCCATTACAGAAGAGGAACTTGAAAGGATATTAAAATGCTCCAAGTCAAGAATCAAAAAGTATCCACAGGGCAGTTACATTTTTGAACAGGAAGGACTCCCAACCAAATTGTTTTTATTGTTAGAGGGACAAGTGCAGATCTGCAAGGATTTCACTTCCGGCAAGAGGGACGTGCTTTATCTTGTGGAGGAGGGCAATGTATTTGGAGAGATCTTTTTGTTTGGAGACAGGCGGCATTACTGGTACGACGCGGTGGCCTCTAAGGAGGTGACAGTGCTGGAAGTGCCCTGGGATTTCTTCTATCATTTTTGTTCCAATGCCTGTGACCATCACAAGCAGTTGACGCAGAATATGCTGGAAATTATGTCGGAAAACAATTTTAAGATCACCAGAAAGCTTCATATAGTCAGTACATCGTCCCTTCGGGAGAGAATCGCGATCTGGCTGGTTGATTCCATGGATGAAAAGGGAATGGTGGAGCTTAGAATGAACCGGGAGCAGCTTGCGGACTTCCTGGGGGTTGCAAGGCCTTCTCTGTCAAGAGAACTGATGCGGATGCAGGCGGACGGATTGATTGAAGTATCAAAGAAAAACATTGTGGTTTTGGATAAAGAGGCAGTGGAACTTTTATATAATTAACAGTTCAGCCAGACAGAATAAGGAGCGTAAAACTGTGCTTGCACAAATTTTACGCTCCTTATTCTGTCTGAGGGAACACCCTGCTAATGAGCAAGGCATTGCGAAGCAATAGAGAGCACCGAAGGTGCGCCCTTGCGAATGGGCGTTGCTGAACTGTTTCATAGAAAAGGAACCGGGTCATTTCAACTATTCTGGCATTTGAGTATCCTTATCGGGCAACATAGTAGAAGAGTCATTGCGAATGCAAAAGGGATATGCTATTTTAAGAGAACATTGTGAAAGGGGTTCTTTGAATTGAAAATCGAAATTGATGTAAAGGAAGAGTATCAGGATACAGGAATTAAAATTTGCTGCAACCGCCTGACACCTGAGATTGAAAAGATCATTGCTACCCTGCGGATGCTGAATCGTCAACTTACTGTAAGTAAGGACGGTGAAATTCATCTGTTGGATGTCAATGAGGTTATCTATGCGGAATCGATCGATAAGAAGACTTTTGTTTATACAGG
>CAMWJC010000063.1 GCA_947174495.1 uncultured Lachnospiraceae bacterium
ACCAGATAAGCCAATCCATACAAAAAATAAAGATACATTCCCTTTTGATCAAACACGTCCCGATAGGGCATTTTTCCATTAAATAATGCTTTCCCCACCGAAAAGTAACTGTTTGCATCATTCCAGTCATTACAAGGATACAAAAAAGAAGACCGGGATGCGATCATTAAAATCACAAACGCGGATAGAATCAAAAAACAGATCTCACTCGCTTTTTTATTTTTGAGTAAATTCATATTCCCCTGAAAGCAATTCATATTGTACCATTTCTCCATTCTCCTGAAGTAGCGTTACTCCCTGTGCCTGTTCTATTTCCACTCCGCTCTCCAAATATCCTCCGGAAGGAACTGCCGGAAGTGTGAGGGTTGCTGTTGTGTTAGCCGGAATCGTAAAAAAATAATGATACCCGCTTTGTGCCTGTTCCCATTTTACACTAATTTTCCCGTAAGCACCAGAATAACTTCCCTCCGCAAAGATAAGTTCTCCGCCTGCCTTTGGTTCTAACAGAATATGTTTAAATCCGGGCTGTGATTCATCGCTTTTAATCCCCAGAATGTCCGTATACAACCATGAAACCGGCGCACCAAATGCATAATGATTCAGAGACCCATCCAGACTATAACCTTCCTCCTGTTGTTTATAAGCCCACAGCTGTTCCCAGTTGGTCGTGGCTCCCTTAGACACAGGAAAAAGCAAAGAGGGAACCTCCTCCTGCAACAACATACGATAGGCACTGTCCACATATCCATAATCACTAAGCGCTGGAAGCAGATAACCTATTCCCGAAAATCCGGTATTAATATGATAATTGCTATACACAGCAAGCAGCTCGAGATTCTCTGCCGCCTGTCCTCTCAGTTCTTCAGGGAACAGGGAAAATTCCAATCCCAATGCATAAGAGGTCTGGGTATTACATATCGTCTGTCCGTCAGGGAGTACAAACTGCCTCTGCCATGCCTGCTTAAACTTTTCGTAAACCTGCCGGTAATGCTCTGCTTCCTCTTCCTTCCCAAGCACAGCCGCCATACGGGAAACCAGATCTGCTGAGTGGGCACACCAGGCTGTATTCGACAATTCTGCAGGCGTATCCTCATTTGACAAATGATCCCCATAACCACCCCCATAACGGATATATTCGTCACTGGTATCCTCCAACATGTCAACCCACTTGCAGAGAGCATCATAGTTTTCTTCTATGATGCTTACATCACCATATTGCATGTACAAATTCCAGGTAATGACCACCGGTGCATCTCCCCAGCAGTTGTTGGAAGCCGCCCCTCCGGTTCCGTCCCAGTTTGTCCCAAAATTTCTTGGAACCATATCCGCAAAAGACCCTCCTTCACTTTGAATGCTTCTCTCTTCCTGAAGAAATTTGCGATAAAAGGCAAACACATTCATGTTATAGGAAGCCGTCAATGAAAAAATCTGGGCATCCCCTGCCCATCCATGCCTCTCATCCCTTTGCGGGCAATCCATGGGATTATCCAGAAAATTACTTTTCTGGCTCCAGAGAGTATTTTGATAATACTGATTCAACAATTCATTGGAGCAGGAAAAAGTTCCTGTCTGCTCCAAATCAGAGGACAGCACAATCCCCTGCACATTTTCTATGGGAAGCGCTTTGTCAATCCCTGTAATCTGCATATACCGAAATCCGTGAAATACAAATTCAGGCTCAAATATTTCCCCCTCTTCATTACCTTTCAGCACATAATAGTCTGTGGCCTCTGCCGTAAGCAGGTTTTCCGTCCAGATTGTCCCCGGTACATCGTCTTTATTTACCAGCTCCTCCTGATTCAGTTCCTCCCCATAACGCAGAGTAATGATCTGTCCTTTCTGTCCGGTAACCTTTATTCTGCATGTGCCCGCAAAGTTCTGCCCAAAATCATACACATAGGTATTTGCCACCGGTTCTGACACACTGACCGGTGCAAGCTCCTCTACACAGACAATCGGTTCATTTGCCTTTCCCTGCAGAGGCATCGTTAAATACTCCCCTCTCACCTGATTTTCTTCGGCAGCCTTCCACATGCCTACCTCAAAACCGGCCTTATCATATCCTGCCTGTTCATAGTTTGCATCATAAAATTCGCCCTGATACAAATCATCCTCTCTTACAGGCCCATCTGTGTAACATAAAAAGCTTTTATCCGTGATAATCTGATCCAAACTGCCATCTGCATAGACAATCTCCATTTTTCCCATCAGCGCATTCTTATCTCCCCAGGGATTCCAAATCTCCGGATAACCCACACCGCGGTCATACCATCCATGCAAAAGCACTGCCCCCAGCGCATTTATTTCTCCCTGCTTCAAAAAATCCGTCACATCATAAGTTACATAACTAAGCTGCTTATTATACGCCAGCTTCCCGGGACTGAAATAATCCTCCGAGATCCTCTCCCCATTTAGAGAAAGCGCAAAGCTTCCAAGGGCGGTCATGTAAATCCTTGCGCCGGCTATCTCTTTATCCTGAACTTCAAACTCCTTTCGAAACAGCGGTGCCGGTGAAACTTCTCCAGGCGTAAGCATTAATCCGCTTCCGATCTTCAGCCTTCCCTCTTCCACCGAAACATAATAGGGCTCAAAAATCGTATTTTCTTTTTCAAAATCCTCTGCATAAATAATATTTCCCTGCCCATCCTCCACCAGCAGATCATCCAGCCACGCATAAGAAACGCCGCGGCTTTTGTAATATCCGACACTTCCCACTGGTGTCTTCTCAATCTGAAAATTACCCACTTCTTCTTCATTCAGGCAGACTTTTAGGTTCTCTCCGTTTACCTCCAGCCGGACTGCAAAGCTTTTGCCATCCTCCGGCGCTGCAATGGCAATCTCCTGATCAGCTTCATCTGGAATGATATTATTCTCCATTCGGATCAGCCGAAAACAGGGCTGTTCACCGGAATTTTGAATCTGGCATAAATACATTGCTCCATAACGCCCGCCCGTGGCCCCAAATAAAAATCCTGCTATGGTATTCTCAATCTCCATCCGATAGCAAATATTATAAATCAGTTCGTCTTCCTCATAATCCGCTTTGTTTTCCTCTTCACCTGCTGATATCCAGCATGCATGTGACATGCCCTCTCCCATCAGCCCTGTTTCAAACCAGGCCTCCTCGGATGAACAGTGACGCTTACCCTGTTCATCCCAGACCTCCACCTGCCAGTAATACCTAGAACGGGCAACTAAATCTTTTCCCTCATACAAAATGCCGGTTGAAGTTTCTCTCTCTACCTTTCCGCTGTCCCACACATACTCTTTTCTCTCAAGTTCTTCCTTTCCCTGTGCTACCATAATTCGGTATGCTTTCTGACAGCTTCCTCTTTCGGAGCTTTCCATCTGCCAGCTAAATACCGGTATATCCTCATCAAGTCCCAACGGATTGGTGAGATGACATACCTGCAGCTTATGAATAGCTACCCTTGTTCTGCTGTTTTGCCTCCATTTAACAAATACTGCTGCCAGTGTCACACAAAGCATAAGCGCAAAAATCCCAACAATGTAAAACACTTTCTGTGACTTTTGTTCCTTTTTCATCTAATTGCTTCTCCTAAATTCGGTTGAATTCTAATGTCGTTTACTATACATAAGCCATGCCATTCATAAGTCAGCAGAGTATACATTTTGCCAATCCTATAGTACCATAAATCAGTTATTTAGTAGACACTTTTTTTAAACTGTGCTACAATTTTAAGAAATGTATACCATTTCAAACGGACAAAACGGAGGGCTACTATGAAAAAAGCGTTGATTATTGGTGCCGGTCCGGCGGGACTGACAGCTGCCTACGAACTTCTTAAGAAGTCAAATGATATTGAGGTCACAATCTTTGAAGAGAGTGACTGCTTCGGCGGCATATCCAAAACCGTCAACTATAAGGGAAACCGTATGGATATGGGTGGTCACCGCTTCTTTTCCAAGATACCGGAAGTCAATGCATGGTGGGATCAGATGCTCCCACTGCAAGGAGCTCCCACTTATGACGACATTCTTCTTAATCGGCCCATGCCTCTTGCAAAAGGCGGACCAGACCCCGAAAAGGAAGACCGGGTAATGCTGACACGCCATCGTGTGTCCCGCATTTATTTTGATTCCAAATTCTATGATTATCCGATTTCCCTCAAGCCGGAAACCTTTGCTAATTTCGGATTGCTTACCACGCTTCAGGTCGGATTCAGTTATATAGCTGCTTTGCTTCACAAGCGTCCGGATGATAATCTTGAAAATTTTTATATTAACCGTTATGGTAAAAAGCTTTACTCCATGTTTTTTGAATATTATACGGAGAATTTATGGGGAAGACATCCCCGTGAAATTGATGCTTCCTGGGGGGCCCAGAGAACCAAAGGCATGTCAATCATGGCAATCATTAAAGATGTGCTGGGAAAAACTTTTAAAATCAAAAACAGGAAAGTAGAAACTTCCCTGATTGAACAGTTTAAATACCCCAAATTAGGTCCCGGCCAGCTCTGGGATGTAACGGCAGAGGAAATTACAAAGCTTGGCGGCACGATCCTTAAAAATGCTAAAGTTACCAAATTCCACAAGAACGAAAATAATGTGATCACTTCCTTGACCTATGTAAAGGATGGAGAGGAGCACACCATGGAGGGTGACTACTTTATCTCCTCCATGCCTGTAAAAGATCTGGTGGCCGGCATGAACGATGTGCCCGCCGATCCTGCCAGAATCGCAGCAGGACTTCCTTATCGTGATTATATGACATTGGGTGTTCTTGTTCCCAAAATCAATCTGGAGAATAAAACCAATTGGAAAACGATTGGAAATATCGTCCCTGACTGCTGGGTTTATGTGCAGGATAGAACCGTAAAGCTTGGTCGTTTTCAGATTTATAATAACTGGTCTCCCTATATGATCAAGGATCTGGAGCATACTATATGGATCGGTTTGGAATACTTTGTAAATGAGGGTGATGAATTCTGGAATATGACAGAAGAGGAATTTTCCCGAATCGGTGTTGAAGAAATGATTAAAATGGGACTGATCGACAGCGCTGATGTGGTTTTGGATACCCATATGGAAAAAGTCAAAAAAGCATATCCGGCTTATTTTGATACCTACGATGAGATTGATACTCTGGTGGATTATCTCAAAACCATCGACAATCTCTACTGCGTAGGGCGCAACGGTCAGCACCGTTATAACAATATTGACCATTCCATGGTCACTTCCTTTGAATCTGTTAAGAATATCCTCTCCGGCCAGAAGGACAAGTCTAATATCTGGAATGTAAATACGGAGCAGGAATATCACGAAGAATCACAGACAAACGAAGCGGAAGTGGATTAAATTAACGTTTTGCTGGTTTACCTATTGGATCTAAACGACCACTCGGCTGAGAAACAAAATTCTACGTCGCCACGCTCGATAAAGCGTTCGCGAATTGGCTCCTTTAGAATTTTGTTTCTCAGCCGAGTTAGTTTTTTGGCTAACAAAAAACAGCTAATGACTCCACTACAGTTGCCTAATTTACTGACTGATAAAGAGTGGAACATTCGACCTTAGCAGATTTCCCAGTTAGGCTTTGCGTCATTCAACAACCCAGCTCATATAAAAATAAATCCTAAAGGAACCAATTCGCGAACGCTTTATCGAGCGTGGTGACGTAGGATTTATTTTTATATGAGCGGATGCTTTGCCTATGCATACCTCAACTAAACATTTAGCGGAACAACGACTGTCTCGCCCCATGATTGGCATCACGGTTCTTCAATGTATCATCCACTGCGTCCATGCGAAGTCCCGCATCAATAAAATCACAATACTTACAGAATGAATAATCTCCTCTGCTCTTTCGGATGGCCTGTCGTAGTTTCTGATACTCTGCACTATTCCAGGCTTCTTTAAGAGGTGTCTCATTTAAATCTGCAAGATTTGTGGCCTCAAAATTATCACAACAGCAGATTCCCATCCTTCCATCAGGGAAAATAAACATATCCGTGTAAGGCATCAAACAGGTTTCTTTGATGACCTTCTGTGTATTTTGTTTATTCGGTGCACTGCCGGCACGATTTGTCAGCACTGCATCCATATAACGCATCTGAATCAGAAGCTCCACATCCGAAAACTCATCCGGATGCGCCTTGGCATACTCATAAATTTCTTTTACATTGTCATGCAACTTCATGTCTCTGCAATAATTATTGATAATCAGCTGGTCCACATAAGGAATGATCTCTTTCACCTTATCTATGGTAAGCAGCAATCCATTGGAAGAGAGGAAAATAAAGCAGTCCGGAAGCTGCTCCCTGCAGTATTTATGAAACTCCACAATCCGGGTATCCAAAAAGGGTTCATTATTTCCATAAAGGGTTAAATGACCTTTGTAGCCCCAAACCCTGAGCTGATCGATAATACTGTAAAACAGACTCTCCTCCATCCGCTTGTAAGGACGTTTGTCCGCATTTTTATTTGCAGTACAGAAAGAACAGGTGCTGTTGCAACGGTTAATGGTCTCTAAATTGACCACCAGCGGCATGGGAGGCTCTTCCCCTTTTAGAAAATATTCAATATACTTTTCCTGCAATTTGTTTCTGGTCAAAAATTGAAGCTTTAAGTAGCTTTCGGAAGAAAGCTTGGGAAACCACTTCTGCAGATTCCATCCCAACGTTCCGCCAAAATTATGAAATTTAACTGACATTAGATTCTCCTCCATTCTATATCATTAAAATGTCACTTCTCCATCATGAGATACCAGAGAAACACTTTCCACTCCTGTCATCTCCTCAATCGCCTGCACCATTTCGTATTCTTTAGCTGTACGGACTTCCACTACCATATTACATTTACCGGCCATCCTGTTTCTGGATTTTACTTTATAATATCTGCAGAATTCACCCACCTTTTTCATCAGTTCAGGCTCATGCTTTCCATCCGAAAGATTCATCACCAGAATCATGGGGGCCCGTCCAATTGGCAATCTGTCCAGTACAATGACAAGTATCGTAAGTAATACGGAGAGTACAATTGCAATCTCTGCCACATGCGCACCGCAACAGATTCCAACTGCAATGGACCAGAACAAAAATACAAGATCCAGCGGTTCTTTCACTGCCGTCCGGAAACGAACAATGGAAAGTGCGCCTACCATACCGAGAGAGATAACAATGCTTGCCTGCACCGCCAAAATAATCGCTGCCGTGATAACTGCAATGGCAGCCAGCGAAATATTAAAGGCTTTGGAATAAAACGTCTTTCTGGTGATCAGGCGGTACACCAGAAATATGTAACAGGCAATTACCGCTGTCACCATTAAGACTGCCGTCACCTCAAGAACGCTGACACTCCCGTTTGCATATGCTGCCAAAAAATCCTTTTTAAAAATATCAGAAAAATTCACCTTCTTCAATCCTTTCTTTTATTTTACCGGTCTTTAAATTTTCTGCACAAATAATATTTGGAAAATGTATCTGCATGCAGCCCGCCAAGCTGTAAGACCTCATAAATCTCATCCGGTAAAAAGCTGTCAAATTTAACCTCCATTAATGACCAACCTGCAGGCATCACACTTCTTCCGTTTACTCTTTCATCCAAAAAAGTACTCACATCGCTTACCGATGTTATATGATAATCAAACGTAATTCTCACATTGGCATCTGTCAGCCGGTAAACATATGGAACTCTGTCATAATCCACGATCACCACCGGCCGCATCAGCTTCACCGCCATACGATATGCCAATTTGTGAAGCACCTGCTGATCCGGCTCTATATCAGCAGGTATGATACCCTCCATCAACTGTCTGCACTGCAATAAGGTAATGGGGCAGGAACTTTTGCTGGTTTTTCCTCTTATTTTTTCTTTGCATTCTAAAGTGATCCGCTCCGCATTATGGTTATAAATCCGTATCCGGTATTTTTCTCTTTGATCCACGCCGTTCTCATTATCCAAATAGCAGCTGTTCTCATAATCATCAAAATAAAGGCTTCGGATATTATAAAATCCTCTCTCACCCGTGTGCACATCCCTCCCGGCAAGGGCACTGATCTTTGCATTTTCAATCAGCATCTGTCCATTGGTAAGCGGATATTTGTATTCGTGTCTGTAATTCACACTCCTCAATCCTGCACTTTCTCCCTCCATACACTTTTCAAAATATAATTTTTCTCTATCGGCATATCCGCTGTAATCTCCTGATCACTTCCCACCTCTACGTAACCGAGAAATTCATATCGATATTCGTAATCGATCTCCACAGGCACAGCCGAAAAAGGATTTCCCTTTTCAACCCAGTAATATAACGTGTGATTATAATCCGGATTCAGAAAAGGCACATCATTACGTACTTCCACAATACAATATTCCTTGTTCTCTATCCACATTCCGTCCAGAAAGCTTTTCTTTCGCCGTAGAAAATCCCGGACCATTTCCAACTGTTCGCCCAGCGTATCATACCTGCGATAATCGTCATTTTCATCCGCCTGGAATGGACCCGGCAGAACAAATGCCCAGCTTCGGCGATTTTCATTCCATCTTAAGGCGTCCAAAACAGCCGCCCTTCGTATTGTGTCCACATGTTCATCAATCGTTTCGCTGCATATTCTTTCCAGCGCAGGACCGGCTATCTCCGCATACTTCTTTTGAAGCAGTTTGACAAACTTCTCATTCTGATACATTGCCGACAGCCATCTGTTCTGATTGGCATTCTTTTCTGGCCTGGTGTTCCGAATAGAAGTTGTAAGTGCCTCCGGGATTTGGAACATTGCCGTATTCACGTTTCCCATAGTCCCGTCAAAATCCCACACCGGACCGGCATAAAGACGGCCATCTCCAGCCTGTATATAAGAAAACTGACTGGCAATTCCCGTATCATGATCTCCTGATATTTCCTGAATTAGCCATGCGTCTGCCCAAGAATCCAAATCGACCATCTCTTCCAGGCTACGTCCACTTATTTCACTGATCCCATCTTTTGCATACAGTGCGCTTTCAATATCATTAAGAAAAGTTCCAATAAAATTCAAATTCTCTTCTGAAACTGCATTTTCCGCATTTACGGCAAATATCTGCCCCTGATCCGTGATCACATAAGGAATCTCTTCTTCCATTCGAAAATCCAGTTCCATTTCCAGCAGCCAGTCTTCTTTTATATCTGTGTCCAACCGGTTTTGTGCTATCTCAACACCTTCCGTCAAAAGATATACTCCCTGATAGCTGCCATTTAAATATAATTCAACAAATTCACCTTCCGGTTCATACGCTTCCGTAATCTGATTTGCCAAATCCAGTATTATCTTATTTCGTATATAGGCCCCATCGGTTGCATTTGCAAGCAGCTTCCAGTTCTTTGCCTCAGCCATACCGCATAAACCATCTGCTTCCGATAAGGTAATGCTATAGGGCTTTTTGTCCAATGTTGCTGTCAGATTCCCGCGGATTTTAAACCGTTCCAACTTCTGTGCACAAGTCACATTTCCCTGCCCGTCTGTTAAGAGCATCTCTCCGATTTCCACATATTTTTTATTTTCAAATTCTTCTCCTAATAGTTCTTCCGCCTCGGCCTGAATAAAAAGAGCCGGAAGCTTGTCCGAAACAAGAATCTGAACAGGTTTACTGAAATATTGAAGGCCAAAGTAATTTTCTACCCTCATTTGGTAGATCTTTTCACCCTCAATCTCATTCCATACATCATAATTTCTGTATAATACATTATCCAGAAACAATTTACAGCTTTTCTCTCCATACCGGATCGCCAGATCTATATTCTTTTCTCTATACCAGGATGGGAGAAACAGGTAATATTTCCCCTCATCCGGGTTCTCCCATATGCGGAATTCAATACGTTCTCCTTCTATCTCACCCTCAAAAAAGAAATCATCCAAAAATGCTTTTTCATGATCCGTCAGCGCATAGGTACCCGCTAACAACACTATCAAAGCCAGACATGCGCTGGCAAACACGAGGAAACGCCATATCTGTAATTTGCTTTTGCCCTTCCGGTAGGAAATCATATCGACACACACTCTCCTGCATATCTATCCTTAAGACCGTTTTTCTAATTATAGCCTATGGCACCCAAAAACACAACTAAAACAGCCTTTCTGTCACTGCCAGTCTGTTAATGTACCATCTTCGTAGCTTTCTAATACCTCCCGGATCATTTTAACATTATCATCCCAGGATTCAAATCCTTCCTGTCCCCTTCTATCCTGAACATTATCACAAGAGCCTAAAAATTCTCCCAGATAATCCGTAAATTTGCAGCTTCCCCAATAATTCAGGTGTGATTCGTCATTAAAGTCCTGCTCAAAATCAAGACCTATTTCTTCATAATAATCATTATAATTAATGAACGTAACTCCTTCTTCTTTTGCAATCTGTATTATCCGGTTATAAACGCTCTGATCATCCTCAGTAATCACATATGGGGCCACAATCAGAATCAACTCACCCTCCTTTTGCTCCATAAAGTCTATAATTTTACGCAAATATTTTTCAGACTTCGCGCTCAGTTCCCCTGTTTCGCTTTCAGAAACATCCGGGATCTCCTGCGGCTCCCGATTCCAATAGGGCGTATACCCTTTAAACGCTTCCTTCTCTTCCCCATCCCAAAAAAAATGTTCAAAATCTTCCTCCTCCAAGTCATCATATCTGTCATGATATACCAGAAAAGAGGGAAAATATTGAAACAACCGTGTCGGCTCCACACTTACGGCCAGCATATTAAGCTTGTTACTCGAAAAACGCATTCCATATATATTTTCCGCTATCCAGTCATATTGATAGTCTTCCTTAAACCGTGCCGGTGCATACAGATCCAATACTACTACTTTCGGATTCTGATATTTATATAATTCTTTCAGATAATGATATGTCATCCACAGTGGCTGCTCTGCCCCGCTGTAATCATAGGCTGTTATTCCATATTCTTCCCATAACAGAGCCGTATTCACATTGCAATGAATATGACTGCTGCCCATCATCACCACATCAATGGTATCCTCCGGCTGCCAGTACAACCCCTCGATCTGATTGATCCCGTGAAAGGATTTCACACGAAGTATATTGGAAATAAAATAAATCGTAACTACAAACAGCAGGGCAAATCCTAATCTTATCCTGTTTTTCTTTGTAAAAATCTTTTTCATATCCGTCCTCATAAGTCAGAGGAATATACCATCCATCTGCCCCTCAAAACTGCATATAAATGAACTGTTCCGTATGATATCCCGGTCCATAAATTCCAAATAAAAAAATTGAAATAGCAAGTAAATAAAAAATAATATACCTTACAGCATTCTCTCCCTGTTGAATCAGGAAGGGAAGATGCATCCTCCTTCTGCTGCTCAATTCGTCCGCCAGCCAGACCAGTAAAATTCCTGAAATAATAATCACGATTTCCACTATGTCAAGACTCAACAATTCCATTGCCCTTTCCATCTGTTCCGGCCGAAAGCCTGTTGTCAGCATCCGGAAACTATATTGAAGTGCCTGCGTCAGGCTTTCCGCCCGGAAAAATATCCAGGCAAACGCAACTGCCAAAAAAGTCATTACCCTTCCTCCCGGGATTTTTTTACCTCTTTTCGAGAGCAAAATCTCAGAAATGGAATAGATTCCGTGAAGCAGCCCCCACACAATAAAATGAATTCCCGCACCGTGCCACATACCGCATACCAGAAAAACTATCATTGTATTAATGCATTTACGGCAAATCCCTTTTCGATTTCCACCCAAAGGAATATAAAGGTAATCCCGCAGCCAGCTGCTAAGCGAGACATGCCACCTGCGCCAGAATTCTGTAATGTTCTCCGCCTGATAAGGCGCCCTAAAATTCTGTGTCAGCTCTATCCCGAATACTTTTGCACAGCCCACAGCTATATAGGAATAGCCCGCAAAATCACAATAGATCTGAATTGTATAAAAGAGCATCCCGAGAAACAGCCAAAAGCTGTCAAATTCCTGCATACTTTCAAACAAGGTGTTAACATGCACGGCCAGCCTGTCAGCTACCACCATTTTCATGAAATATCCCCAAAGCATATAGGTAAATGCAGTGGACAGTCTTCCACGATCCCAAAACTTCACACCCTTCAGATTTTTTATCTGTGGAAGAAAGTCTTCCTGCCGCTCAATGGGGCCGCTTACCAGCTTAGGAAAAAAAGCAAAATAACAGGCCAGATAACAAATATTTCTCTCAGCATGACTTTTCCCCCTCATAATATCCATCAAATAGCCGATCACCTGAAAGATATAAAAAGAAAAGCCAACTGGCATCACCAGATTCATTAATACTGCGTCCGATGCCGCTTCCTTCCAGTCCATACGCTGTATAGCCGCATTCCCATACTTATACGCTATCAACAAAAAAATGCAGACACTTACTGACAATACTGCCCAAAGTTTTCCTCCTCCGGCAGATGCTTCTCTACCCTTTTCAATTTTGATTCCCATCAGCCAGGCCCAGCCGGATATCAGCAGCAGGATCAGAAACGCCCGCATATCCATATATGCACAAAACAGGCAGCTTGCCAGAAGCAGGACAAACGGCCGGCATTTTCCCGGCAGAAAAAAGAATACAAATATAACTGTTCCCAAAAAAACGGGGAACAATATGGAACCAAACACTATTATCACCTCTGTTTCCTTTTGTCACGCTCTTTTATCGCTGCCTGTCTTCTCACCGGAACAGAATTTCCATATCGGACTTCATCTAATTCCTGATACGCAAAAACAATTCCTTTAAAAGCTTGGCCTTAACGCGAACAGATACTCCATTACAGAAAGCACGGAATATAACTTTCCTTGCAATATGACATTCCATGGAATATGACTTTCGCAAACCCGGCTTCCCACAAACCGGAAATACGCTGCAAGTTACCTTTAGTATAACAAAAAAGAGACCTTTTTATAGGCCTCTTTACCAAAATTAAGAAAATCATAAAGAAAATTAAGATAATTATAAAATTTATCTTCCGATGCTGTAATATTCCACTCCTGCATCCTTCATCTGCTTTGGATCATAAAGATTACGTCCGTCATAAACCAGCGGCGTGTGCATCTTCGACTTAAACTGCTCCGGCAATATGGCTCTGATCTCGCCCCATTCCGTAAATACAAAGCAGATATTTGCACCTTCTAACGCCTCATCTACCCCGGACACATAATGCATGGTTCCCTGCTCCAGTTTCCCTTCCGGAAAAAGCTGTTTTGCCCGATCCGCTCCTTTGGGATCATAGGCATAGACGTCTGCACCGGCGGCAAGTAAAAGCTTCAGATTGTCAATAGACGGCGCCTCACGCAGATCATCGGTTCCCGCCTTAAAAGTAAGGCCCAAAACAGCCACTTTCAAACCCGCAAAAGAAATCATCCGGTCCTTTGCCTTTTCAAACAGACGTACCTTCTGAGAACTGTTCACTTCTACACAGGCTTCCACTGTCCTAAGCTGATACCCATGCTCTCTTGCCAGAAACTTAAGAGCTTTTGTATCTTTCGGGAAACAGCTTCCTCCGAACCCGATGCCCGCATTTAAAAACCGTGCTCCGATTCGCTCATCATAGCTCATTCCCTTTGCCACATCCGTAATATCTGCTCCAACCAATTCACACAGATTGGCAATATCGTTCATGTAAGAAATCTTAAGTGCAAGAAAATCATTGCATGCATATTTAATCATTTCCGCTGAACGGCGCTTTACTGAAACAATCGGGAGCCCAAAAGGTTCATATATTTTCTTTAAAAGGTCTTCCGCCTCGCTGCTCTCCGTTCCGATAATAATCCTTGCAGCATGAAGGGTATCATAGACTGCTGTCCCTTGGGCTAAAAATTCCGGGTTGGATGCTACTTCAACCTTCACATCATGAACCAGAAAATCCTTGATAAACTGTTCCACCTTATCATTGGTTCCTACCGGAACCGTGGACTTGACTACCACCAAACAATCCTTCTCAACAGTTTCCGCAATCTGTCTTGAAACCGTGGCAATATAGGAAAGATTAGCACTTCCGTCCGGCATCTCCGGTGTTCCTACTCCGATAAAAATGGCGTCCGCATCCCGGTACGCTTCCCGATAATCTGTAGTAAAATGAAGCGTTCCCTTTGCATTATTTTTTTGCATCAGTTCCTCTAACCCTTCCTCATAGATGGGAGAAATGCCCTGACGCATGATCTCTACCTTTTTTTCGTCCACATCCACACAAGTCACATCATGCCCAACTTCCGCAAAACATACGCCTGCCACCAATCCTACATAACCGGTTCCCGCTACTGCAATCTTCATTTTAAGCGCGCTCCTTTTCTCTTTTTACCGTAAATCTTCCTTGTAATATTCCAAAAACCACTGTGCAAACCGTTCAAGACCTTCTTCAATGGTGGTGGAGGGTTTAAACCCAAAGTCATCGATCAGCTCCTGCACATCCGCATAAGTCTCATATACATCTCCGGGCTGCATAGGCAGATATTCTTTCTGTGCTTCCCTGCCAAGACATTTTTCCAGTGTTGCAATATAGTCCATCAGCTTTTCGGGCTTGTTGTTCCCAATGTTGTAAATTTTGTAGGCTGCACCATTTTCATCCTGCTTCGGCGGATTACAGAGAATATTTTTTACCCCGGTCACGATATCGTCAATATAAGTAAAATCGCGCATCATATCCCCATGATTATAGATCTGGATAGGCTCCCCAGCCATAATCTTTTTGGCGAATTTATAATACGCCATGTCCGGCCTCCCCATAGGACCATATACCGTAAAAAACCGAAGTCCCGTAAGAGGAATTCCATATAGCTTGCTATAAGAATATGCCATCAGCTCATTGGATTTTTTGGTTGCTGCATACAAGCTCACCGGTTTGTCCACCTGATCTTCCGTGGAAAAGGGCACTTTCTTATTTCCTCCGTAAACAGAACTGGAAGATGCAAAAACCAAATGCTCCACCGGATATTTCCGGCATGCCTCCAATATATGAAAGAACCCTACAATATTGGACTGGATATAGGCATCCGGGTTATCAATGCTGTAACGCACACCCGCCTGGGCGGCAAGATTAACTACAATCTGCGGCCTGTACTCCTCAAACAATTCAAATACTGCCTTTTTGTCTGCCAGATCTGCCTTTATAAACCGGTAATTCGGATATTCCTTTAAAACAGAAAGCCGCTTCTCCTTAAGCGAAACCTCATAATAGTCATTTAAGTTGTCCAGACCGGTTACCTCTGCCCCCGCATCAAGAAGCGCCTTCGACAGATAAAAGCCAATAAAACCTGCCCCTCCGGTAATTAAATATTTTTTTGAAATATCCAGTGTGTTCATAAAATCCTTATTCTATCGACATACAACTAACCTGTCGTTCCACCTTTCTGTTTTTTGATACTGCCGGAAGCCGGCTTCCTTTGGTACATACCTGTCAGTTGCTCTCCGGCTTCCAGCCCATCAGTTATATTTTATCTGCTTCTCTTCTATCCGTCAATTTTTTCTCTGAAGATCTGGCTCAGATAACGAAAACCGCAAAATCCATTCTCGTCCCCAAGACTACTGACATCTACACCTGCTGGAAGCAATACCTGATGTTCTTCTCCCTGATCACGATACCTGATCAAAATCGAGACATCCGCCCGCTCCTTTATTGCGTCAAGTACCCTTTTATCAAAACTGATCCACCGATCGGTATCAACAATCACCTGCTCCGCCGGTTGTGCCTCCCGAATCATGCCGGCAACACGATTCAAAAATGATACATAAGCAGTATTGGGAATATCACCATAAGCAATCACCTGTCCGCATAATTCACAGCTTTCACAAAAAACCTCATCCCTTTGAGGCGTTGCCGGCTCATAGAGCTCCCGTACCAGTTTATGCTCACAGGTACTTCCAATATTTTCTTCCGGTTCTTCTCCCGATCCCTCTCTTCCTGACGCGGTATTTTCCCCGTTGCCGGGCACATACGGCCTTACCTCATAATGATCTCCCATATCCACTGCTTCATACCAGCCGGAGTCCCGAAATCTCACCACTGTTGCCTCACCCTGCGCACGCGTCAGCAGCACTGCCCGGTAAATACCTGTTCCTTCCCGGCAGATTTCCGTCTCCGCCTTCTGTTCTTCCTCACCTGTATCCGACAGATTCCGGTAAACCACCGGAATTGCTTCCGTGCCGTTTTGCTTTTCCAAATACAACTGAACCATACATACACTACTGTCAAAATTACTGTAAATGCAGTCGGCACAAATACCGTCCTCCTTGGCAATGACGGAAATGCCGGAGACCTGTATCATTTCCTCCGCCGCTTTCACTTCAGACCGCTGCACAAACCAGCCAAGGCTCCCTGCCGCCATTCCAAGCAACAGGAGTATGCCTGCTCCAAGCACGCCCGCTCTTCTTTTTCTTTTGTTTTTAAACAGTTTCTCTTTCATCATGAATCCTCCTGTGGTTGAATAATTTCTTATCTCTCATCAGCGCTGACAGTTTATTATCCATGATAAAAAGAGTATATTGCAGCTCATGTCATAAATAGCATAGTTTACGTATTATTTGTCCTCTTTTGGCTTTAAAAAAAATTGGGGAACCGTCCGTATTGTTCGAAGAAATACCACCCACCATGCAAATCTGACCCGGTTATCAGCAAGCGCCCTATGCGCTTCCCTGATCGATACCCCATAAGCGCCGGCACTCTGCGTGCTGGTTCCGCCATAATACATTTCCACCAGAATTTCCGGAATATAAGAAAGCTTCACCTTCCCATCCTTTAATATTCGTACCATAAATTCAAAATCAGCAGAACATTTGTAGGTACTGTCATAATTTCCATACTGCTCATAGATCTCCCGCCGCAAAAAGAGTGTAGGATGGCCGGGCATCCATCCGCTTCTGATACGGCCTTTTCCCATCTTCCAATATCGCTTCACTACACCGTCCTCGGCGTACACCAGGTCTCCGTGGACCCCGGCTGTTCCCTCCTGCTCCATCTTTCGAATACACCTGGATACCACGTCATTTCCGGTAAACCTGTCATTAAAAAAGAGAATAACGGCCCCCGTAGACAAAGAGAGTCCCTGATTCATGGCATCATAAAGGCCATCGTCCGACATAGAAGTCCATTTCACGGTAAAGCGGCTGCTTTTCTCATATTCCTTTATAATCCCTATCGTACCGTCAGAAGAACCTCCGTCCTTGATGACCACTTCCAAATTGGGATAATCCTGGCTTTCAATACTTTCCAGTGTTTTTTTCAGATTGTCTTTACAATTAAAAGTTGTTAAAATTAATGATACCAGTTCCATAACGCTCCTGCGATGTGCTAATATAGGATGTCAAACGATTTAACAAATCAGTTGTTAATTTTAAGTTTATAGGCTACCATAGAAAATACTCCTATAGTTTTGAAATAATGCAACTAATAAAACG
>CAMWJC010000064.1 GCA_947174495.1 uncultured Lachnospiraceae bacterium
TGATGGAGGAATTGTTCCGTGATGCCCTGTATGCGGCAGGTTTTGTGAAAAACAAATATTATGAGCTGTATGCGGGAAGAGAAGATGCTCAAGGCGAAACACCGGAGGCTGACCACTGCCCGGCCGACAAGACACTATCTGACAAATCGCCGACGGAAATTGCGCAGAGCTTTGCGGAGGCTTTGTTCGCAGAGGATCAGGAAACGGATGTGTTCTTAAATTCCGCGGAAATTTTTGCCCTGAAGACCACCTGCCATATCATCAATTCCAAAGGAGTGGATGTGAGTTATTGTAAAAGCCGGGTACAGGGAGAATTCGTGGTGCAATGTACAGAGGGGCAAGATGTAGAAACCTATCAGCATTTCGCTTATGTGAATTGTGACACAAAGCCGCTCCGCAGTAAGGTCAGAGAAACCCTGCGGATGACCCGCGACAGAGCGAAAGCTGTGTCCGCGCCGCCTGCCGGAGAATACCGCGTAATCCTGTCAGGTCCTTATGTGAAAGAAATCTTTGACTATTATGTGGACCGCTCTGCTGCTTCCATGATATACAGGAAATATTCCACATTCCAGATTGGCTGCAATGTGCAAGGCGGCACGGCTCAAAAGGATAATATCCATCTGACGCTGAAGGCCACGGTGCCCTACAGTGCAGAAGGAATCCCCATGAAAGACAGAGAGCTTATCCAGGACGGAAATCTTCTGATGATCCACGGCAATAATCGTTTTGCCTATTATCTGAATCTGGAGCCTACCGGAAATTACGAAAGCTACAAAGTTCCGGCTGGAAACGTGACTCTGGATGAAATGAGGCAGGGAGCGTATCTTGAAGTGGTGAATTTCTCTGATTTCCAGATGGACAGCTTCAGCGGGCATTTTGGAGGAGAAATCAGGCTGGCTTATCTTTGCGATGGCGAAAAGAGGATTCCCGTCACAGGCGGCTCCATCAACGGAAATATCCTGGAAGCTCAGAAATCTCTGGTCTTTTCCAGTCAGATACAGACGGAAGAATCATTTGAAGGGCCGTTGGCGGTCTGCATGGAAAAGATTCAGGTGGCAGGAAGCACAGATCAATAAGATGTATTCTTGCTGACCGTCTTAATGGACAATTACTGAAAAAACGGCAGGACCTAAGTCCTGCCGCAAATCAGTGAATCCCAAGATCTTCTCCCGTGATCGTTCCAATGCCATTCTTTTCAAGAATCGCCGTAAGTCCGTCTGTGTCCGCTACGCGGAAAATCATGCATGCCTGTCCATCCTTCTGACCGAAGACGGAGTACATATACTCCACATCCATCTCGGCCTGTGAAATTATACTAAGCACCCTGCCAAGGCCACCGGGCGTATCCGGAACTGTCACACCCACAACAGGCGTCATGGTCAGGATAAATCCCTGCTCCAGAAGAATAGAGGAAGCCTTTGAGGCATCGTCCACAATAAGCCGCAAAACGCCGTAATCCGCATTCTCCGCAATATTGATTGCCCGCATATTCACCTGATTTTCTGAGAGAATACCGGTAATATCCGCGAGTTGTCCCGCTTTATTTTCCAGAAATACTGAAATCTGAGGTATTGTCATCTTTTTCCCCTCCATCTTATTCCTACATTTTATATTTTTCGCTTATCAATCACACGCACTGCCTTGCCTTCGCTTCTGGTAATGGACTTAGGCGCTACCAGACGCACCTTTGCATAGATACCCAGCATAGCCTTGAGCGCAGACACTAATCCTTTCTCCATCTCCGTGATCTTACCAAGATTATCAGAGAAGTTCTCGGGAGCCATCTCCACCATTACCTCCAGCGTGTCGGAATTGTTGATCCGGTCTACAATTATCTGATAGTTTGCAGGATATCCCTGCTCCAGAAGCACCGTCTCAATCTGGGACGGGAATACATTGACTCCCTTGATAATAAGCATATCATCACTTCTGCCCATAGGTTTGCTCATCTTAACATGGGTACGGCCGCAGGAGCACTTCTTCCTGGTCAGTACACAGATGTCTCTGGTGCGGTAACGAAGCAGAGGAAAAGCCTCTTTGGTAATGGCAGTAAATACCAGCTCACCCTTACTGCCCTCGGGAAGTACCTCCCCTGTATCCGGATCAATGATCTCGGCGATAAAATGATCCTCATTGATATGCATACCGGTCTGCTCACTGCATTCAAAGGAAACACCGGGACCGCTAGTCTCTGTAAGCCCGTAGATATCATAGGCTTTGATCCCCAGCTTATTCTGAATATCCTGACGCATCTCCTCGCTCCACGCCTCGGCTCCAAAAATTCCGGCTTTCAGTTTGATCTTGTCCCTCAGTCCCCGTTCATGGATGGACTCGGCCAAATATGCGGCATAAGAAGGTGTGCAGCACAGAATAGTAGCCTCCAGATCCACCATAAACTGCAGCTGGCGATCCGTATTGCCCGAGGACATGGGAAGTGTCAGACACCCCACCTTGTGACTTCCTCCGTTTAGTCCGGGGCCTCCTGTAAAAAGTCCGTATCCATAGCAGACATGACAGACATCCTCGTTGGTTCCGCCTGCTGCCACAATTGCACGTGCACAGCAATCCTCCCACAGATCAATGTCATGCTGGGTGTAAAATGCCACTACTCTGCGGCCGGTGGTGCCTGATGTGGACTGGATTCGGACACAGTCCTTAAGTGGCGTCGCCATCAGCCCGTAAGGATAAGCATCCCGCAAGTCATCCTTTGTCAAAAAAGGCAGCTTGTACAGATCATCCACGCTCTGAATATCATCGGGGGTAACTCCCTTCTCCTCCATTTTCGCGCGATAGTAAGGTACATTATCCCACACATGGCGTACCTGTCTAACCAGCCGCTCATTCTGCCATGCAAGAATCTGCTCCCGGTCCGCAGTCTCAATTTCTTTTTGATAATACCGCTCCATATACCTTCTCCCTTCCAAAATATTATTTATTTCTTATGTATTCCAGCCAAGCTGGAATGCCTTCTTGTTCAGCTCCAGGAATTTGGGCGGCACACTTTGATTTATGGCAGCCTGCCATTCCTCCTGAGTAAAGTCAAAGTATCTGGCAAGTCTGCCCATGAGCACCAGGTTCACTGCCTTGCTGCTTCCTGCTTCCTCTGCCAGGGCAAGCGCATCCAGCGCATCCACATTTCCCCCAAGCTTTTTCAGCTTCTCTTCCAAATTCTCAGGATACTCGGCCACACCTGCAACCACCGGCATGGGATTGATCTGCTGACTGTTGACGATGATCCTGCCGCCCGGCTTCAAATATTCCGTATAACGAGCCGCTTCCAGAATCTCAAAGGAAAGAATGCAGTCCGCCTGTCCCTTGTCTATAATGGGGGAATAAACCCTATCTCCCCAACGGACATAGGTTACAACACTTCCTCCCCTCTGGCTCATACCATGTACCTCGCTGACCTTCACATCATATCCTCTGCTAAGGAGCAGGCGTCCCAGAAGCTTACTTGCCAGTAAGGTTCCCTGTCCGCCGACACCCACGATCATGATATTCTTCGTTTCCATATTTTATCTCCATTCTGGTATATTTTCTGAATCAAGGGCTCCAAATTTGCAGAGCTGCCCACAGACACCGCACCCCACACAGAGAGTAGTATCAATTTTCGCCTTGCCCTCCACCATACTTATAGCAGGACAGCCGATGCTCATGCATGCCTTGCAGCCTTTACACTTCTCTGAATCCACACAGATCGGCCCCGGATGCTTCACATATTTTAACAGCGCACAGGGGCGGCGGGAAATGATAACGGAAGGCTCTTTCGCTGCAAGCTCCTCCTTGATCACCGTCTGGCAGGTTTCCATATCGTAAGGATCCACCACTCTTACCCGTCCGATTCCTACCGCATGGCACAGATTCTCCAGGTCAATCTTGGTACAAGGGTCACCTTTCAGGTTATAACCTGTGGTTGGATTCTGCTGATGCCCTGTCATTCCCGTGATGGAGTTGTCCAATATGATTACGGTAGCGTTAGATTCGTTGTAAGCGATATTGATCAGGCCGGTTACACCGGAATGGATAAATGTGGAATCGCCTATGACTGCTACGGTCTTTCCGGCATTCTCCTCATCTCCCGCTTTGACGAAACCATGGAGTCCCGAAACGGAAGCTCCCATGCACACGGTAGTGTCAATGGCTCCAAGAGGCGCTACGGCTCCCAGGGTATAGCATCCGATATCTCCAAGCACTGTAAGCTTTAACTTTTTCAATACATAAAAGATGCTGCGGTGCGGACAGCCCGCACACATAACCGGAGGCCGGGCAGGGATATCTTCTTCCAGGGAAGCGCCCGTCTGCACCTTTCCTCCAAGCTTCTCTTTTACCAGATTCTGGCTCAGCTCTCCGATATTGGAAAACAGATCTTTTCCGGACACCAAAAGCCCCAGATTCCTGCAATGGGTCTCAATAAAGCCGTCCAGTTCCTCCACTACCACCAGCTTTTTGACCGACGCTGCAAAATCTCTGATCTTCTGTTCCGGCATAGGCCAGATCATGCCAAGCTTCAGAACGGGATAGGTATCTCCAAAGGCTTCTTTCACATACTGATAACAAGTAGAAGATGTAACAATACCGCAATCAGAATTCTGCCCCGAATCGACCCTGTTGATCTCAGCCGTCTCAGCCCAGTCTCTCAGCGCCAAGGTACGCTTCTCCACCTCCGGATGGCGTTTCTTTGCATTAGCAGGCATCATAATATATTTTGTCGGGTTCTTCTCGTATTTCCTCTGCTCCGGCAGCACCCTCTCTCCTGTCTCCACAACACTCTGCGAGTGGCTGACACGGGTACACATCTTGATAAGGACGGCCGTATCAAATCTTTCCGAAAGCTCATAGGCCAGCTTTGCAAACTTAAGTGCCTCCGCGGAATCCGAGGGCTCCAGCATGGGAATCTTTGCTGCACGCGCATAATGTCTGGAATCCTGCTCATTCTGAGAACTGTGCATGCCGGCATCATCGGCTACACCGATCACCAACCCTGCGTTCACACCGGAATAAGAAATGGTAAAAAGCGGGTCCGCCGCTACGTTCAGGCCTACGTGTTTCATGCCGCAGAAGCTCCTCTTCCCCGCCAGGGATGCTCCCAGCGCTGCCTCGAGAGCCACCTTTTCGTTGGGCGCCCACTCCGCATACAGCTCCTCGTATTTCGCTGCACATTCAGTGATTTCTGTGCTGGGCGTTCCGGGATAGCTGGATACAAAGCAGCAACCTGCTTCATAAAGACCTCTGGCAACCGCCTCGTTGCCAAGCATCAGTGTTTTCATATGTACTGTTCCTCCCTATTCATCTCTTTACCATATTATCATTAATAAAATTCGGGGTCAAATACCTTCTGCGCAAAATTGTAGAATCCAAGGTACCATATGTTAAAATCGTGCCCGCCGCTAAGTTCCTGCCACATATAGTTTTCTTCATCCTTAAATCTTTCACTTAACTGCGGAAGCTCTTTTGCCGCGGCAGAAGCGCTTTGATAGGCAATCGTATCATTGGTTCCGCATATATTATAAAAATACTTAATCTCCTCATCGGGAAACTGCTCATCAATCCTCTTGACAATATCCGCCCCTCTGTATGAGGTGGGTGCCGCGGAAAACGCTCCAAAATAGCTTATAATATCCAGACATTCGCACATGCCGATATTAATGGTCTGCATACCGCCCATAGATAAGCCAGCCATTGCCCGGTGTTCTCTGTCCGCTTTCATATCGTAATCATTTTCACCATATTGTCCATATGTCGCATAATGACTCTCAATATAAGGTATCAGATCATTCCTTAGCTCTTTCCCAAACTCATAAAAGGAATTGTAATCAGAATTTTTATTTGCAAAATCCGCACCCGAACGCCCGTTAGGGGTCACCACGATAAACGGTTCAATATCTCCGTTATATATAAGGTTATCCATAATGATTTTTACTTTGGAAGTATTTCCGGTCATTCCCCACTCATTTTCATCTCCGCCTATACCATGCATCAAATAGAGAACATTATACTTTTTCTCTTCATCATAACCATACGGAAGATAAACATTAGCATGTTTTTCTATTTCAGATCCATCTCCAAAATAGTCATACGTCGTATAAGAAATTTTTTCGATGGTTCCACATTCTGAAAATCTCCGGGAAATATATTTTGCCGGAATTACTTCGCTGATTTCCGCCGTAGGCTCTCCTTCAGACAATTCCTCATTCTGAGAATTGTCTGTTTCCGGCTCTACTGATGCCGTCTCCTGCTTAATTGCCTCTTCAATCATATCCTTTTGTTCATCCTGCATACTTTCACTCTCCGTTTCTTCATTTTTTTCAGTATCTTCCGCATCTGCGGATTGCGTTATGTTTTGGTCGATAAATGTACCGTCATCCACAGGCTCTGATGCCGTCTGGCAGCCGGTCACCATCACTATAAGCACTGCCGTGAGTAATAAAATCACAGTAAATCTTTTTCGACTCATATATTCATGCCTCCATTCCCGTATAATCGTCTTGCTGCAAAATATTTATTATGTTTAATTTCAGCCAAATCCCAGATAAAAAATCAAGCATATATCGGCTAATGTTTACTAGATTTTAATTTTAGCCGAAATATGCTCTCTATCTGAGCGCCTGAATGATCATCTGCTTTTCCCGCTTCGTCAGTTCATGAATGTGTCCCCTGTCCTTCAACAGATAGCAGCGGCCCTGCGGCCATACCTTTTTGGCTCTTCGAAGCACTCCTTTTGCCGGAAAAAGACAATCTTTCTCCGCTGCCATTACCAAGACTGGATTTTTATACTTTTTCAAAGAACTTGTTTTTTCATTTTGCGGCATAATAGACTTAATCTTCACATGATCTATACTGCTTTTTGCCGTAATCAGAATATCCTCTGAAATGTATTTTTCTTTGACCGCCATCGGCAAAATACATTTGACAAACCACTTCTCATGATGTGTAATCCGGTACATGCACATCGGAAACATCATATTCATGCTTTTCAAAGACGGAGCATTCTGTATGGCTGAGGGCACGAGTAACACGCTTTTCGAGATTCTCTCCGGTGCAACACACATCGCTTTTACCAAAATCCCCGCTCCGAATGAACCGCCGAAGCAAGCGATCTGATAATATCCTAATTTGTCAATCACCTCTTTAACCCATTTCCCATAATCCTGATTAAAAGGAGAAAGAGAGGTTTCCGCGCTTTTACCCGGATGTCCGATAGTGTCAACTGCATATATATGAAAATGCGGTAACAAAAAGTCACAGTATTTCAAATTGTAAGCACTTGTCGCATTGCCGCCATGAAAAACCAATAACGGAGGTTGCTTGTTATCCCCACACTCAATCAAATGTGTTCTCCCAAAGGATGTTTCCACATAGATATCCTTATAGGGAATATTTAATTCCTTTACTTGCCTGTCATACAGCGCAATAACTGCTGCCTTAGCGCTTTTACTTTTATAGATTGATCTCATAAAATAACTTCTATTCCCTCTTTTTCTAAAAGGTATTTCGAAATTTCAACTAACATCCACTATTTATTCTAATTATCAAAGAAACCATATCCCATTTCCATATTTTGCAGCCCCCAGCAGCCCAAAATATCATCATCACTGTTAAACTCATGATGTTTGTGCATCCAGGACTGGAACTCCACCGCGCCATACAGTTCCGTACCCAATTCATGCCCAACAGCATCCGGACTATAGAGAATGAACTGTGCACCGGGTTTGAGGGCAGTTCCGTCCGCGCCATCAAAGCCATATGGCTCACTGGAAATATAATGTATTGTATAATCGTCTTCTGTCTCATCCCATTCTTCGCCCACGCTGTGACCAGTGTCAAGCTCCAGCTCCTTCAGCGTCAACGACCAGGATGCATCGGTAAGCTTTTCTATCTTCTCAAACTGTCCATAAAATTGACAAACATATTCCGTAAGCAGATCAGCATCGAAGTAGTCCCCTACAAAGCTGCCGTCCGGATTCAAAGTAAGATATGTCCCCCATCCCCCTACTCCGCTGTAAAATGCCATCTCTAAAGGTTCGGTGATTGGCAGTCCCTCCACCTCTTCCGGGATTACTGACTCCTGAACCGCTGTCATAGCAGTTTGGAAATCCTTTAAATTCTCCAACAGCGACTTGCTCTCATCTCTGATAAACTCCGGCTCCCAAGCGTCCAGCCACCACAGGCTGTCATAAAGCCGCCCCTCTTTCTCAAAGGTTCCTAACAAATCACTGTCTGTATTAAGCATTTGAACGCTGTGTGATAGCAGGTCATTGATCTCATCCATAAAAGCTGCAATCGTCTCCGGCTCATAGTTATCGTGAATGGGAGATCCAAAGTTTATATCGAAATCGACTCTGTTCCGTTGCACCACGGTCTCTGTGTTATCCTTCAGAGTGGACAACACATAATCATACATACAAACGCCCTGATACATCGTTGGGTGATAACGCAAGAGGTAGTCCTCTCCCTCCAAGGTGCACAAAAATATGCTGGTGTATCCAGCGTGTGCATAATATCCCTTTTCAAAATCGATCAGTTCGTTATTCTCCCAGATTTCCAGCCGCTGCCCCTGTCCATCATCAAGATCTGTCAGGCGTACTTCCTCGGCTATACCGTTGTGATTCAAATCCGGAGTAATAGCCGGTTCTTCCGCCCCATCCGTTCCAACATCGGACTGTTCCGACACATCTTCATCCGCTCCAACATCGGATTGTTCCGGCAAAGCAGGCTCAATGGAAGCATTGTCCATACTCTCCAATGTCTCTTCCACTTTCGCCCCAGCGGAACACGCACAGGTCAATACCATCACTATAATCATTAATGTCAACAAGAAACAAATCTTCTTTTTCATAATACTGACCTCAAGAATCAAACTGATAAAGAAATCCTGCTACATCGCAGACATACCTCTTACACGGCATGGGGTATGGCGGCTCCTGTGCCACCAGTTTTCCCTCAAGCAAATCCTGTGCCCCCTGTAGAATCCCCGGAATAATATCCGCTGTTAACGGATAGCTTCCATGAGACGGCCAAATAGTATCAACTGCTTCTGCTATGGCAATCACTTTTTTGAGGCTTTCCTGAAATGCCTGTATGTTGCGCCCTGCTCCAAACATATAAATATTCCCATCCTGAATGGAATCACCGGAGATCAGCATCCGTTTTTCACGCTCCAGCAGCATAATGCTCCCCGGCGTATGTCCCGGCGTTAAAATCACTTCAAACTTCCATAATCCTAAATCAATAATATCCCCTTCCCAAAGCGGACGTACATCCTCCATATGACAGCCTGCCGGAAGCGCGTTTTTATAATGATCCATTTCTGACGGATGCATATAAACCGGTTTAAAGTCCTTATTACCGCCTATATGGTCTCTATCGGTATGTGTGTTCACCAGAAACACAGGCAGATCTGTCAGCTCCGCCGCCATTTCCCGAATCGGCAATGTACCAAATCCTGTATCAATTAACATCGCTTTTGTGTCCCCTTCAAATAAAAATGAACGGACACCATTCTCCTCGAATATCCAAAAATGATCTGAAATTTTCACTAAATTATCCATTTACTGCCTCCGCCTATTCACTTTCTGTCAGCCATTTTTGCTGCTATTCCATTGCTTCCCCTAGCTTTCCACAATGGTCAGTCAGGAGAAGGAAAGTCTTTTACCGCTTCTGAAATATCAGTTCCATCTGCAATCTTCGCCAACATCTGCCACCATGCAGTACGGGCTTTGTCCCATTCGGGAGTAATCTGATAATAATCACCCATGTATGGCATAAAATTGCTGTATTCCGTCATAAGCATATCATTTTCATATATATTATCCATATCTCTCACCGGCCAGTAGGAAGAAGCCCTTACTGCCCTGGTGTATGGAACATCATTTTCTGTTATATAACGGATAAAGGTTTTGGCTGCCGTGATCCGTTCCTGACTGCCATTGTCAAAAATACCAAAACCCCAGATACCACCCTGAAGCTTCGGTGTATCTTCACTGGTCGGAAAAGCCATGGGAAAAACTTCAAAATCAAAATCCGGATGATTGATGGTCTGTTGAACTTCCAAGGACACATTCCAGCAGAAACACATGGCTGTTTCTTTTTTACAGAACAAATCAATTGCCTCCCCGGAAGAAAAAGAAGGTTCAAAGGTGATACCCTCTAAATCATAAAGAAGCTGTAGCGCCTTCCTGTTTTCTTCGCTGTCAACTGTGTAAAATGTATGTGAAGAATCAGTAAAAGAGCCTCCATACAGATTGTTCACCAAGGCACGTGTTCCCTGATCGCCGCTTTGATTTTTACAGTATAGGATACCCGCACTTCCATTCTGCCCCTGGTCCGCCAGGTAAGTATTCAAAGCCTGAACCGCTTTGATAAAATCCTCTGTCGTCCAAGTGTGTGTGTCTTCATCAATATACTGAAGAGCCCCGGCCTCCTGAAACATATCATAATTAATTGCCATACAGTGTGCAGACATACAGATTGGAAATACATAATAATCTCCGTTTCTGTGCTGGCAGGCATTTCTTATATTATCATATACTGCACCGGCCGTATCAGATTCCCACAGCTCAGACAGATCAACCATCCAGCCCTTTTCACCCCAGTTTGCCACAAGGCGCTCCGGTCCTTCCAAAATCAGATCCGGCATACACCCGTCTGAAGCTGCCTGATTGATTTTTTCATCTCCGTTATCATAATTTAAATATTCTACGGAAACATGAATGTTAGGATATGCCTTATGAAAATCGGTCAACATGCTGGCTACCGCCGTAGGATTTCCCCAGTTTCCTACCGGGAAAGTCCATAAAACCAATTCCGTATCTTCTGCACTGTCGCTACCGTTCTCCAATTCGATATCCGGGGCTTTGCCGCCACAGGAAGCCAAAAGAACAGCGGTAAGCAGGAGGCTTATCAAAGTATATATTTTCCTCATAACAAAATATCCTTTCATCCGTATTTACCCCAATGAAGATACTGCCCTAACAGAGAGAGAACTTTCTGTGGGTCTAAAGGTTTGGCTACATGGGCATTCATCCCACAGTCAAGACATTTTTGAATATCTTCTTCAAATGTATCCGCACTGACTGCAATGATTGGAATAGTTTGTGCATCTTCACGTTTCAGTTTTCGTATTGCATCTGCCGCTTCATAACCTGTCATAACAGGCATTCGAAGATCCATTAATACGGCATCATACCACCCGAAAGCAGACCGGTTAAACAGTTCCACGCAAATCTGCCCGTTTTCCGCCCAATCCACTTCCATTCCAAATGCGCGAAGTATTTCATTTGCAATTTCCCAGTTCAATTCGTTATCTTCCGCTATGAGTATATGTCTGCCCTCTAATCCAAAGTCAGCCTCTTCTTTCTCTTCCTGCCGAGGTTCCTCTACTTCTGTAAACTGGCGCAGGCCATAATAAAGGCTGGAACGGAACAACGGCTTAGAAATAAAACCACAAACGTTAGTATTTTTTATTTTAATTTCTAATTCATCCCATTCTCCGTCCGTAATAATTATGATGGGCAGTTCCTGACCAAAACGACCAGACAGATCTTCGGCAACCTTTATCCAATCCTGTCCCTGTATATCCCAATCCACCAAAACCATGTGATAGCGTTCATTTTTGCCGCAGCGCTCCTCTATCATCCGGAAAGCCTGTTTGATATCTGTTGCTGCCTCCGCCTTAAGCCCAATAGACTCTAATGATGTGACGGCGAGATTTCCTGCTGTCTCATCATCATCAATCACCAATACATTCCTCTCCGGCAATTGTAGTTCTTTTTCCTGATGAACTGTTTTTTCCATATCCAGTGTAATATGGAAATGACTTCCTTTTCCCTGCTCGCTTTCTACCGTGATGGTACCGCCCATTGCATCTACAATATGTTTGGTGATAGTCAGACCCATTCCGGCTCCGGCTGTTTTATCCACACGGGCATTGTCTTCCCTGGCAAATGCGTCAAATACTTTTTCCTGAAATTCGCTGGACATACCTATGCCGTTATCCTTGACATGTAAATGGGAACGGATATAATCATTTCCTTTCGGAGAAGCCTCTTCATACAGGTCAACTTCAATGGTGCCGCCTTCCGGAGTGAACTTAGCAGCATTCCCGAGAATATTCAAAAGAATCTGGCTTAAGCGGACTCTGTCCGAGCACACATTTTCATGATAGATATCATGCGCGTAAATGCTGAAATGCTGTTTTCTCTCCTGAATCTGCGGCTGAATGACTGTCTCAACATTCTGCATAATATCGCGGATACAAAGCGGCTCCATATTTAATGTAAGCTTTCCGCTCTCGATTTTGGACATATCCAGCATATCATTGATCAATCCCAGCAGATGCCGGCTGGATACATGTATCTTCTTCAAACAGGAACGTACCCGGGAAGGATTATCTATACTGCCGATGGCAATCGATGTCATTCCCATAATGCCGTTCATTGGTGTTCGGATATCATGGCTCATATTGGAGAGGAATTCACTTTTCACCCTGTTAGAGCGCTCTGCTGTTAACATTGCCTGTTCCGCAGTTTTCCTGGCTTCCTCCAATGCCTGCATATGCATTTGGGTCAAACGATAGTACCCCAAAAAGACAAGAAGTAATGCGCAGATAATCAGGCTGCCGCCGCCAATGGAAATATAACCCCACTTTTTTTGAAGAAGATTCACCGTCTCATTCAACATGTTATGGGAAATTTTCAAAACCAAACACCACTCTGAATTCGGAAGACTGGTGCTATATACGTTCCATGATTCTCCCGAAATCATAACCTCGCTGGTATAATCTCTGCCGCTCTCCAATGCGTCACGAAGCTCTTCTGCATACCGGGCCGGTTCTTTTCCATTGCAGGTTTCATAAATCCTTTCAACCCGTTCAAAATAATTTTGTTCTTCTACAGCATGGTTATTCAAAACATAGCTTCCATCCTTGCGGATAATCGAATATTCCATGACACTGCCTTGAATACTTGTTTCCAATCTATCGCTGAGATACTGGCTGGGCATTCCTGCAACCAGTGCAATACTCGTATTTCCATCACTCATGGGATAAACAGCCGGTACACCCATTAAGACAACCGGTGTTCCTGCTGCATCTTTTCCTGCACAGACATTATACTTACCTCCTTGGACAGACCGGTGCAGATCCTCCGGAACATCTGCCGTCACCTGAGAGCCGTAGATCATATGAAAGTTTCCATCCTCCGTATAAAGTGCCAGATATTCAAAGCCTACAGAACGTGCATTATAGCTCAGTCCTATCCGCATGGCGCTTTCTCCTGTAACGCGTCCGGGCGGAACAGAATCTACAAGCGATTCTACCTGTGACAGACGAAGCTCTATGGTAGTCCCAAAATGGGATGATACCTGCTCGCTGATTCCTGACATGTAAAAGATACCCAGCTGACGGATAGCATCTTCTCCCATTAAATTCACACAAATTGCCTGAATGATAAATATTACCGTGCAAAAAATCGACACCAGAACAAGGCTTACATTCAGATAACGTGTTGTTCTTTTTTCCATGATTACTATCTCCCAAAAGTAATAATTAAATTGTCTGTTGATATACTAACTCATGCAAAAAATTTAATATATGCTTATTATAGTATATCATAAATTTACTTTTAAGGAATCATGAAATTGTGCAACATTAAAAAAGGACCGCCGAAGCAGCCCTTTCTTTCATTGTTCCTCATAAAGTCCGGCATAATCGCCATCGCCAATTTCAATATGCGCAGGTTCTCCCGGAAAGTAACCAATTATTGTTCCATCATCACAGGTGTAAACTTTCCAATTATTTTCCTGCTGAAAGTTATCAACTGTAGTAATATACATGGAAAGACCATTGACAGCAAATTCCAGCACACCGTAATCGTTGAAAAACACCTCCAACCTGTTCCCTTTATCATCTGTGTAAATATTCCCTTTCATATACCAGTCATCATCGGCAGCGCTTGGCACTACTTTATCAAGATCCTCACCTGATGATGCTTTTTCAATATCGCTATGCTCCTCATTTGGTGCTGTGCCTTCTATCCAACCAGAATTATCCTGCTCCACGATCTGTTTATTTTCCACTTCTTCTACAGTCTGTCCATCCTCCACTTCGATTACAATCGGTTCAGTTTCCACCTGAGCATTAATGCTGCATCCATTCAACCCAAACAACATAACCACTGCCATAAATACAACCATCAAGTATCTTATATTCCTTTTCATCATTATTATTTCCTCCCTTTCAAAACATTTTCATGGTATCGCTGTAAAATCAAAAGCGTCAGCCAATAGTTCCAGCCTTTCATCATTCACGTCAATAATATCTGACATATCACCATGAACATTTATCACAATAAAAGACTTCTCCCTCTCTACAATGATATATGCACTTGTATCTGCACCAACTGCAAAAAATGCCTTTTCCCCTCTTTTCGTTGTATATTCCCGTACACTGTATCCCGCAAGGCCTCCAAAATCAAGATAGGCAGTTGTAAAATAGCCTTTTACAACGCGCGCAAACTGGTAACTTACTTCATCAATTGATGAACCTGCAAGTGTAGCATTGCCGTCCATCAGAAATGCTCCATCATACAGATAACTGGATAAAACAGTCTGCTTCACATTCTCTGATGCCCTTATGCAGAAATCCCCAATTTCCGCCTTGTCACACAGTTCACTGTAATCATAAGCAATCTGAAATCCGCTTAATTTAGACAAGCTATACTTTTCACATATCTCATCTATCTTCTTCTCCATCTCCGGCGAATAACAAATATATGCTATATATTCATACTCTGGATCCACCGGTTCGTTTCCGACTTGCTCAAGAATGGCAAGATCTGTGTCATATCCCTCACAGAAATCTTCATACTCTGCACACGCCTGATATTCCGGACTATCCGTAAGGAACTCCAGCGAAGCGTTATTTTCCTGCGGTATTGCTTCTTGTTCTGTATCAGACGCCTCCCTCTCAACTATGATCTCATCTGTCGTTTCCTCCACTGCCTTTTTTGTCTGCCCGGCGCCATCTTCAGCCTTATCTCCTGACTTTTGACATGCCGTCAAACTGCTCATCATTACCATTGAAGTAATCAAAATAATCACTATTTTTTTCTTTATCATGTTGTATTTCTCCAATCTCTCAGTTCCTTAAGGTATCGCCGAAAAATCAAAAAGATCCGCCAGCTCTTCCAGCATTTCATCACTCATTTCGAATGTGTCTGACAATAGATCGCCAAGGACATTCACTACGATAAACGAATTATCCAGCTCTGCGATAATAAACGCTTTTAGGCTGCTATTCGCAAGCAGTACAACCTGTCCGCTTTCAGATGAATATTCCCATTCACGATATCCCTCTATCTCTCCCACATTCAGTGTAACAGGGTTAAAAGAACCCTTCATAGTCCGTTCAAATTGATAATCCGTCACACATAGTAACGAGGAGCCTTTCCAGGCAACCCTGCCCTCCATAGCAAATGTTCCATCATCATACAGATAACCGCCGCAAAACTCCCATCTCACATTTCCATCCACACCTGTACAGATGTCTCCGATATTTACCTGCCTGCACAAAGTGGCATAATCGTCCATAATAGTTAAGCCTTGTAGTTTAGATAATTCATACTTTTCGCATATTTCATCTACCTTGTCCGCCATATCCTGCGTATAACAGTTATAGACAAGTTCGTATTCTCCTAACCCTGCAAAACCATTCCCAATCTCTGAAAATAATGCCCCATCCGCATCATACCCATCGAGAAACGTTCTCCATTCACTACAAGCACTGTACTCTGGACTTCCTGCCATCCCACCCAGCGTAATGATATCCACTTCTTTTTGGGGAATATCTTCTTTAGACACTTCCTCCAGCAACTCATCACGCCTGGATAAATCCAAGACTGTCTCCTTTCCCAGATGAAGATTGTGCAATCGATAGACATAGGCAGCATACACCGTTGTTGCCACAACCAGACTCCCCGCCACAACCGCAGCCAAAAGAACTCCCGGTCTTACAGAATATACACTGTTCTTTTTTAGAAGCTTTCTCCCCCTTAACAATTGATTCCGTACCGTTGACTCCGAACAATGCAGCATGTCTGCAATTTCCGAAGTGCGGTAACCCTCGTAGTAATGCAGGTAAATAACCTGTTTATATTTGACTGGAAGAGCCATTACCCATTCAAGAACCTTGTCATCTTCTTTCTGGACAATATTTTCCTGTCTGAAAAGAACGCTGATATTTTCCAGTCTCCGCTTCCACCGTCTCAGTTCATCCTTGCAGGTATTCGATGCAGTTACAATAAGCCACGCCTTCTCATGCTCTTCTGACTCAAACTGCTTTTCACTTGCAATAAGCTTAAGAAATGTTTCCTGCACCATGTCCTCCGCATCTGTTGCATTTTTCATAAAAGAAAAGCATACACGGTAGACTGTATCAAACTGACGATTGTAGATTTTTGCAATTTCTCCATCTATGTACAATGAAGAATCCATTATGTCTCACCTCCATTATAGATACGATTTTCCTTAACATAATGTCGCATATTTTTAAAACTTTTTAGAATATTTTCCAGCTATATTTTTTCAGTCTTGTAAAAAATGAGCCGTCTAAGCAGACGGCTCATTCTCAGCTCTTTACTTTTATAACGATGACATCTACTATTTTTTGTTCCTCAGAATTAAACCAATCCATATACCGCATAATGCTATAAACACGCCAATTGCCATATAACTGAAATTCGGCCATTTAAAAACAAAAGATACAGTTGTTTCTATATTAGCATCTGTGATTCCCTCAGCAGCAAACTTTGTATAAGGAATCGCAAGAAAAGCAACCGCTGCTGCAAGAACACTAAACCAATTTGCTTTTCCCCAATAATTATTCCTTGCAATTATGGCAGTAGTCACTAATGTTAATAACGGAAGTAAGATCCAGCTGAATATCACGCCACATCTGGTTGTTATGGGCCCTCTGACCGACCAAAAAACCACTTCTGCTATTGCCCAAACAAGAAAATATGCCGAAATAAGAATTACTTTTTCCAGATTTCTTTTTGACTTAACAGCATTTGTAGTTTCCTCTAAATACTCCATATAAGTCTGTTTCCTATTCATAGAATTGTCCTCCTTAAGCAGGTGGTCAAGACTTATGGAATAGATTTC
>CAMWJC010000065.1 GCA_947174495.1 uncultured Lachnospiraceae bacterium
GATATAGTATAAATGATACGATAGGCGATTTTATAGATATAATTATAGAAAAATTTAAGCTAAAACCTAAAATATTTTATGAATACGTAATTCCTAATGAATATCACACAGAAAATATGTTTGGTAATGAATATGATATTCAAATAAAAGAGGATTTAGATAAACTAATTAGAGCGTTAGAAATATATTTATCAGAATACGTGGAAAAATTAGATTGTGGTAAGGTCACACCTGATATTGTGAATACCTCTTTTGATGCCATATTAAGTTTTAATTACACACATACATATATGAAGTTATATGATCCGAGTGGAGACTGTAAGTATAATTATATTCATGGAGAAACAAAATCTGCTGGTTCAATTCAAACTAATAATATGGTTTTAGGAATAGATGAATATCTTTCTGATGAAAGAAAAGATAAGGATGTAGATTTCATAGTATTTAAAAAATATTACCAAAGAATATATAAAGGGACAGGATGTGAATATAAAAAATGGTTGAATCAAATTCAAAATAAATATGCCATATATTTGGAAAATAAAGGTTACTGCGAGGAAATGTGGAGAAAGGCTAGACAAAGTGGGAATTTTATGGAGGCATCAAAATGGAGTAGAGAAATACAAAAGATAGATGGGGAAAAGGAATTAAATAATCTTTATATTTTTGGACATTCATTAGATGTAACAGATAGAGATATTCTTAGAGATTTGATTTTGCATGATAATGTGTATACTACGATTTATTATCATAAAACATATGACGATAATGGTAAGGATGATAATGGAAGAAATGACTTGGGTTCAAAAATTGCAAATCTTGTAAAAGTTATTGGACAAGATGAACTGATAAGAAGAACTGGTGGAAGCACAAAGACAATAGAGTTTAAATTGCAGCAGGATATGGTGGAGATATAGAAGGTCAAACGAAGAAGGTGACAAGAGTGTACAAATTAATTCAGAAAGAATTAAAAAACAAGATGGAGAGCCAGAAGTATTTATGATGATTTTCCAGTGATATTCAGAAATCAAATCTTTTATATAATGGAAGATGTGTTAGACAAATAAGAAGGGTGTCATGAAGAACTTTGGGACAAATTATATAAAACATTTGCAAGAGAAAAAGGAATACGGAAAAAGATGCATATGAAGATGAAATAATGGGAAATTATGAGAAACGCAATTTTGCACAGTATATATTAAAGGAAAATGATATTGATTTTCTTGATATGCTGGATTTTGTTTTTAATAAAATTGATGTTGGATTAAGAAAAGTTCTGCCTAAATTTCATACACAACCAAGCATTAGTGACATAGTTGATAAGGCCATTGAAGAATTCAATTGCCGCTTTAAACAGCATAATCTTGGATATAAATTTGTAAATGGTGAGGTAATAAGGATTGATAATAAGATGCTTTATCAAGAGGTAATTAAGCCTGCCTTGAGATTACTGTATGAAGAAGGTTTTGATGGGGCGGAGGAAGATTAAATTGTAGATTTGATTCCGCCTACAACCAAAGGCATCAAAATGGAGATGGGTTAAGATGGACAGAGTGCATGGGCATTTGACGTATTTCTTATCCTCTCGCGCCAATTGGGGTATTTGCAAACAAAACGGGCATGTATTGTTTCAAACCATAGGTTTATGCTAAAATACCACAGTAGTAAAAGCCCCCAATTTCTACTACGTTTGACGGCATCAACCTGCCCCGTGTTGCCCCGATTTACTTATTTCGTTACATTTTTAGCAATTTTCATAAAAACCGCAAACTTCGCAAATCGTGCCAAAACATGGCAAATCAGAGCATTTCAGGAGGAAAAATTAACATGATTAAAATATTATTCGTCTGCCACGGCAACATCTGTCGCAGCACCATGGCCGAGAGCGTCATGATTCATATGGTAACCCAGCATGGTCTCTCAGACCATTTCCATATTGCTTCCGCAGCCACCAGCAGAGAGGAGATTGGCAACCCGCCTCATCACGGAACTGTCCGGAAGCTTCGTGAGGTCGGCATCCCGGTAGTGCCTCATCGGGCAGTACAGATGACCAGAAAAGATTACGAAACTTACGATTACCTGATTGGCATGGACGATTGGAATATTCGCAACATGCAGCGCATCACAGGCGGAGATCCGGAGCATAAGATCTACAAGCTTCTTGAGTTTGCGGATACCACCAGAGACATTGCAGATCCCTGGTATACAGGGAATTTCGATGTAACCTACGATGATATTGTAGAAGGGTGCGAAGCACTCCTCGGCAAATTACAGGGAGAATTATAAACAGAAAAACACCGGAAGTCTTTTTCATTCCAAGAGACTTCCGGTGTCTATATTTTGAAAGAAACTATAGGTAACACAACAACTCTTTTTTATTTACCATTTCCTGCACATCATCCATTTATAGCAGCAATTGCATTTTCCATCGCAGCCACAACCTTATCACACCAAGCGTCAAATTCAGGATCCTCCTGCTGGCATTCGGGATGAGAGAGCACATGCTTCACACAATCACGGATTCCCTGATCAGCCCTTACGGTGGCGGTAAATCCGGGAACCAGCCGTTTCAATTTGGTATTGTCAAACACAACGGTATTTGCCTTGTCCCCCAGAAGGCTTCCGGCAAAATCGTATTTACTGCAGGCATCCAGAAACTCGGAAGCAACATGGACTGCATTTAATTTAACGCCGAGAGCATCTGCAATAATCTGATAGATCTGGTTCCAGGTTACGGATTCATCGGAGGTGATTTGAACAGCTTCTCCGATAGCGTGAATATTGCCAAGAAGTCCCACAAAAGCCTTGGCAAAGTCGGAATTGTGAGTCAGCGTCCAAAGAGAAGTGCCGTCACCGTGAATAATCACAGACTTGCCTTCCTTGATCCGCTTAATCACTGCATAACTGCCATTATCACCGTGCACGCCGAGAGGAACGGAACGCTCATCATAGGTGTGGCTGGGACGAACGATGGTCACCGGAAATTCGTTTTCCCGGTACATCTTCATCAGGTATTCTTCTCCGGCAATTTTATTTCTAGAATATTCCCAATAGGGATTTGCCAGGGGAGTTCCCTCATTAATGCGATAATCCGAAAGCGGTTTCTGGTAAGCAGAAGCGGAGCTTATGTAGATAAACTGCTTTGTCTTTCCCTCAAAAAGCCGATAATCACGCTCCAGCTGGGAAGGGACAAAGGCGATAAAATCGGCCACTGCGTCGAAAGTCAGGTCCTTGATCAGAGAACGCACGGTGTCCTCATCGTTGATGTCTGCTTTTAATTCAACAAGGTCGCCGGTAAGACCGCTGTTGCGTCCGCCGCGGTTTAACAGATAAAGGGTATGACCCTGGGATAGAAGCAATTTGGAAATTGCCATGCTGATGGTTCCGGTGCCGCCGATAAATAAAATTTTCATGGATAGCCCTCCTGATTGATAAATTTACTATAGGTATCATAATGTTTGCGCTAATAGCATTTTACCTTTTTTGAGTTCAAAATGATAGAAGAAAATCAGGAAAAAATTGTAACAGATAATTTTTTTATATATTTGAAGATAATATTTATAGTTTGAAAAAGGAATTGTTAGTATAATGAGGATAAGAGAAAAGGTAAATATGGTAACAGTTCAGCCATGCAGAATTGATTGTACAATTTGTACGTGTGAGCTTGTTCACTAAGGGCAAATTGTACAATCAATTGCATGGCTGAACTGTTACAAAATATGCGTACTTAAGGAGGTATGAGCATGAGTACAGAGTTTAACATTCTTGATTTCGGCGCAGTGGGAGATGGAAAGACGGACTGTACAACAGCGGTTCAAAATGCCCTTGATAAGGCCAAAGAGTGTATGGGCAGGGTTACCGTGCCGCCCGGAAAGTATATGGTGGGTTCGCTTAAGATGAGGGGACAGGGCGTTTCACTCGTTGGGGCATCGGCATGGTCCTATCGAAGCGACGGAGCATCTGTGTTCATTTTAAATGACGAAAACGCTGACTGCATGATAGATATATCCGGAGCCTTCGGATGCGCCATAAGAGGCATGAGTCTTTGCGGAAATGATCTGGGAGATGTGAAGGAGCATCCGATTCACGGAATTAAATTATATTGGGACGAATACAACGGAGGAGGCGAGGAGGACAGCCCGGTAATTGATGACTGCCGTATTGGTCATTTCTCAGGAGATGGCGTTCATTTCGAACATGTATGGGCTTTTTCAGTCCGTCATTCCATGCTGCACAAGAATAAAGGAAACGGTCTTTTTATAGAGGGCTGGGATGGTTTTATTCTGGATAACTGGGTTTCGGTTAATGACGGATGGGGAATTAAGGGCGGCGAAGTCGTTGCATCGGTTACTTTGACAGGAAATCGTGTTGAGTGGAACCATTCCGGCGGATTTTGCTTTCCATTTGGCGACAGCTACAATTTTACAGGGAATTTCTTTGACAGAAGCCATGGACCGGCTGTTCAGCTTGGTGGAGAAAATCCTGTCACGCTGGCGACTTTGACAGGCAATATTTTCCGCCGGTCCGGCGCATATGTGGACAAAGGATTTGAAGATCCATACGACAGCTGCCATGTCAGATTGCAGAACTGCTCGAATCTGACGCTGATAGGAAATACCATGCGTGTAGGAAGAAACGATGGTGGCGGCGGTGTCCTTTCTCCCGATTACGGAATGATCATCAGAGACTGCCACGAGTGTATTGTAAAGGATAACACCATGATGACAGGGGCATTAAAGGAGCTTATTGTTGAAAACGGCAATCAGAACAGCCAGATTGAAAATAACATTGGAACCCTGGCGGATGAAAACACTTCAACAGGCTCTCCTTTGCTGAACTAGACCAAAAATATTAAAAAAAGAAGTTGGCTCGACAGCCAACTTCTTTTTCTGGGATAGGACAGTGCTGTAATCGTAGCGGGGATTAACATGCAGAGTTGGCCGTTGGGCCAACTCCTTTTTTCTGGGGTAGGACAGTGCTGTAATCGTAGTTGAGATTAACAAGAATTTGAGAATCAAATTCTTGCAGAGTTGGCCGTTGGGCCAACTCCTACTGCCGATATTTCCGCACAGCAAACATGCACAGCAGCGTCTGCACCATCTGACTCATGATCAGTCCGAACAGATATCCGTGTATGCCGAAAACCGGAATTGCAAAGAAAACAAAACCCAGTCGTACCAGCAGGCTGATCATACTGTAAATGAAAGTGAGGCCGGTTTTCCCAAGACCGTTTAAAATGCTGTTTAAGGTGCTGGCAATGTACATCAGCGGACACAAAAAACTGAGCACAAGGATAAAATTCCCGGCAAGAGAACTCTGATAAAGAAGATTCCCCAGAAATTTGCCGAAGAGGAGAAACAGGGCGGTAAAGAGGATACCCAGGCCAAATCCGTAGGAAATGGATTTGTTGATAGCCTTTCGAATGGTTCCCCTATTGTCGGCGGCATCCGCTTCGGACACAATTGGCAGCAGCAGGACGCAGATGGAATTCGTGATTGCGCCCGGGAAAAAAATAAGAGGCAGGGCCATGCCGGTCAGCACACCGTAAACGCTTAGCGAGGTGGCATTGTCATAGCCGTAGCTCATCAGCCTGTTGGGAATATAAATTGCTTCAATACTCTGCAGGAAATTAATGATCACACGGTTTAAGGATAAAGGCACAGCGAGGGCAAGGAGCCTTTTCGACGCTTCACCAAAATTGGATACATTGACGGAAAGTAAAGGGCCATAGCCTTTAGGCAGCACATGGTAAAAATGTGCCCGCACCGCAATCAGGGAAACCAGCATGGAAGCGCTTTCTCCAATCACGAGTCCTACTACGGCAAAGCTGATGGTGGGAGTCATGCCGTACTTCAGGCAAAAATAATAGATGATATAAACGCTGCCTACCCGGATGATCTGTTCCGAAAGCTGACAGATTGCGGGAACGGAGGTCTTCCGAATGCCGTAAAAATATCCGTTGATGCAAGAGTGGACAGTTGCCATGGGAATGGACAGGGCTATAATACGCAGAAGAGGGGCGGTTCTTGGCTCTAAGAGAAAAGAAACAGCGATCTCATCCGCGAAGCAGTAAATTCCAACGGTACATAGGGCAGAGACTGCCATGGACAACACAAAACCGGTAAACAAATGCAGAGCAGAGGAGCGGTAGTCCTTGGAAATGGTCTCCCCTGCCACATATTTTGAGATAGCGGTCTGCATACCTGCAACTGTTATTGAAAAAGAAAGCGCAAGCACCGGGGAAATAAGCTGGTAAATTCCCATTCCCTCCGCGCCGAACAGGCGGGACAGAAAAATCCGGTAAAAGAAACCAATAAAACGGCTGACAAAGCCGGTAATAGTGAGAATAAGCGTACCTGTGATCAGGGGGTTTTTGTGACGAAAAAGCTGCATGACAAACCGTCCGAAAGAAGTTATTGATAAATATATGCATCAGGGAACATTGACAGAACAAACTGTCGGTGCTATAGTAAATATGCTAAAACCTAGTAAATTGATAGGAATAAATATAGGAGAACAATCATATGGATCATTTGATTTATTTAGATCATGCGGCAACCACCGGATGTACGGCTGGTGTGGTGGAAGCAATGCTGCCGTATTTTTCGGAGCACTACGGAAATCCAAGCAGCATTTACCGGCTGGGAGCGGAGAGTAAAAAGGCAATTACTGAAGCCCGCAGGACCATTGCGGAAAGTCTTCATGCGGACGCTTCCGAGATCTATTTTACGGCGGGGGGCTCCGAGGCGGATAACTGGGCGCTGATTGCGGCGGCGGAGGCATATAGTGACAAGGGAAAACACATCATCACCTCCAAAATCGAACATCATGCGGTGCTTCACACCTGTGAATATCTGCAAAAGAAGGGCTTTCAGATTACTTATATTGATGTAGATGAAGAGGGGATTTTAAAACTGGACGAACTGGAAAAGGCCATCCGTCCGGATACCATACTGATCTCCGTGATGTTTGCCAATAATGAGATCGGGACCATACAGCCTATTGCCGAGATCGGGAAGCTGGCAAAGGAGCGGGGAATCCTGTTCCACACAGATGCGGTACAGGCATACGGACACCTTCCCATTGACGTAGAGAAGCTTTCCATCGATATGCTCAGCGCCAGCGGACATAAGCTTCATGGGCCCAAAGGGATAGGATTTCTTTATATCCGAAAAGGAGTTAAGATTCGTTCCTTCCTTCACGGAGGGGCACAGGAGAGAAAGCGTCGCGCCGGAACCGAGAATGTTCCGGGGATCGTAGGTTTTGGAGCTGCGGTAAAAGAAGCCTTTGAAAATCTGGAGCAGAGAAGCGAAAAGGAAAGGCAGCTTCGGGATTATCTGATCGCCCAGATCGAGTCCCGGATACCCCATTGCCGTTTGAATGGAGACAGACAGAAGCGTTTGCCGGGGAATGTGAATTTCAGTTTCCGGTTTATCGAAGGGGAATCCCTACTGATCATGCTGGATATGAAAAAGATCTGCGCATCCAGCGGTTCCGCATGTACCTCCGGCTCGCTGGACCCTTCTCATGTACTATTGGCCATCGGACTTCCCCATGAGATTGCTCACGGCTCACTCAGACTTACCTTAAGCTGGGAGAATACCATGGAAGAGATGGATTATGTGGTGGATGCAATTGCGGAGATTGTGGAGAAGCTTCGGAACATGTCACCTCTTTATGAGGACTTTGTTAAAAAGCAGCATGCGGAAGGGAAGGAGCAGACAAATGTACAGTGAAAAAGTAATGGATCATTTTACCAATCCCAGAAACATGGGTGAGATTGAAAACGCCAGTGGCGTGGGGACTGTAGGAAATGCCAAATGCGGCGATATTATGCGGATCTACCTTGACATTGATGAAAATCAGGTGATCCGGGAATGCAAATTTAAGACCTTTGGATGCGGGGCAGCGGTGGCAACCAGCAGCATGGCAACGGAGCTTGTAAAGGGAAAGACCATAAATGAAGCTCTTGCTGTGACCAACAAAGCAGTCATGGAAGCCCTGGACGGACTTCCGCCGGTAAAAGTGCATTGTTCTCTTTTGGCGGAGGAGGCCATCCATGCGGCATTGTGGGATTATGCGCAGAAAAACGGCATTGAGATTCAAGGTCTTGAGAAGCCCAAAGCAGATATTCATGAGGACGAGGAAGAGGAAGAATATTGATGAAAAAAAGGGTTGTGGTAGGCATGTCAGGAGGCGTGGATTCCTCCGTGGCAGCTTGCCTTTTGAAGCAGCAGGGCTATGAGGTCATCGGTGTGACCATGCAGATCTGGCGGGATGAGAAACCGGAGCAGACGGAAGAAAACGGCGGATGCTGCGGACTGACGGCGGTGGAGGATGCAAGACATGTTGCGGAAGTTTTGGATATTCCCCATTATGTGATGAACTTTAAGCAGGAATTTCAACAGCATGTGGTAGATTACTTTGTAGAAGAGTATCTCCAGGGAAGGACACCCAATCCCTGTATTGCCTGTAACCGGTATGTGAAATGGGAATCCCTGCTTCGGCGCAGCATGGAAATCGGCGCAGACTATATTGCAACAGGACATTATGCGCGGGTAGAACAGCTTTCAAACGGCAGATATGCTATCCGCAATTCCGTGACAGCCCTGAAGGACCAGACCTATGCATTGTACAATCTGACTCAGTTTCAGCTGGCGCACACGTTGATGCCGGTGGGGGAGTATTCCAAGGATGAGATTCGTCAGATTGCCGGAGACATGAAGCTTCCTGTAGCGAATAAAGCGGACAGTCAGGATATCTGTTTTGTGCCTGATGGAGATTATGCTGCCTTCATTGAGCGGGAGGCGCCCGGGCGGACTTTCGGAGAAGGAAATTTCGTTACGGAAGACGGCGAGATTTTGGGCAGGCATAAAGGAATTACGCACTATACTGTGGGACAGAGAAAGGGACTTGGTTTATCATTAGGTCATCCGGTATTCGTGTCCCGGCTCATTCCGGAAACTAATGAGGTGGTGATCGGGGAAGAAGAGGCGGTATTCCACAAGACACTGCTATGCGATCAATTGAATTTTATGGGAATGGAAAGCCTTCCGGAGCCCAGAAGAGTGTGGGCAAAGGTACGCTATGCCCATAAAGGAGAATGGTGTGAAATAAAAATGGATAGCAAAGAAAGAATCCGCTGTGAGTTTGAAAAGCCCGTCCGGGCGATTACGCCGGGACAGGCAGTGGTTTTTTATGATGGAGAATATGTTCTTGGAGGCGGAACCATTCTGTGAAAAATGCAGACCGATATGTACAGTAGTGCCGTTTCTGATCCGCTTGGCAAGACTATATTACAATCAGTGGAATTATTTATCACAGCCTGTGGAATTCCGGAACCCTTTTTTCAAAGGTGGTATAATACCGGAAGCCGCAGGCTTTCAGTATGTCCCCGGCACGGTCAAAGGAGCGGCAGATGGAAGCCGGATCGTGGGCATCGGAGCCGATGGTGATCACCTCGCCGCCAAGCTCCCGATAGCGCTTCAGGATATCGGTGCAGGGGTTCAGGTCTCTTAATTGATAACCGACAGCGCCGGTATTCAGTTCGATTCCCTTTTCTTTTTCAAGCAAAGTCTCCAAAATTCGATCCAAAACATCCTGATACTTTTCATAGTTGTAATCGGCATCCTTTGATTTCCCATATCTGACCACATAATCCAGATGACCGTAAACATCAAAATTGCCGAAAGCGTCCAGACAGTCCGAAATAGAAGAAAAATATTCCCGGTATGCCTCCTCATCGGAGCGTCCTTCGTAAAAAGAGGGATAATAAGGGTCTTTTCCGTTGCAAAGATGAGAGGAAGCGATGATAAAGTCAAAATCATAGTTTTTGGCATAGACGGCAAGCTCCCGCCGAAGATGCGGCTGGATGCCCAGCTCCACGCCAAACAAGATCCGGATCTGACCGGCATATTTTTCTTTTAACCGGATCAGCTCATAAAGATAAGAATCGGTATTCAGCTCAAACATACCCGCTTCCTCCGGTTTGGTATAAGGGAAATCCATATCCATATGTTCCGTAAAACACATGGTGGACAAACCAAGGGAAATCCCTTTTAAAATCATATCCTCCATAGGGGTATCCGAATCCCCGGAAAAGGAAGAATGTAAATGATAATCTGCTTTAATTGACATAACACGCCTCATTTCGTTTCGATTCACAACCTGTTTCCTGTTTTGCCATTACAGTTTATAAGAACGGAAGAAAAAAAGCAATTATTTTTCATTTACATCTTGAACTTTCTGGACAAATTAGGTAAAATAATCCTGCTGATAAAATTTTGTCAATCTCCATTTTCGGGGGATTGCCAGAATCATTATAAAACAATAAATCATTTTTAGGAGGAAACTAAAATGGCAGTAAGAGTTGCAATCAATGGTTTTGGCCGTATTGGTCGTCTTGCATTCAGACAGATGTTTGATGCAGAAGGATATGAAGTAGTAGCAATCAACGACTTGACAAGTCCTGAGATGCTGGCACATCTGTTAAAGTATGATACAGCACAGGGTAAGTACAAATATGCTGACAGCGTATCTTACGGAGATGATTCCATCACTGTTAATGGAAAGACCATCACAATCTACAAAGAAGCAGACGCTTCCAAGCTTCCTTGGGGCGATTTAAAGGTAGACGTTGTTCTTGAGTGTACAGGTTTCTATACCTCTAAGGAAAAAGCAAGCGCACACATCACAGCAGGCGCTCGTAAGGTTGTTATCTCTGCACCTGCAGGAAATGATCTTCCTACTATCGTTTACAACGTTAACCATGAGACACTGAAGGCTGAAGATACCGTTATTTCTGCAGCTTCCTGTACAACAAACTGCTTAGCTCCTATGGCTAAGGCTTTAAATGACCTTGCTCCTATCAAGAGCGGTATCATGACAACTGTTCATGCTTACACAGGCGATCAGATGATTCTTGACGGACCTCAGAGAAAGGGCGACAAGAGAAGAAGCCGTGCAGGCGCTCAGAACATCGTTCCCAACTCAACAGGTGCAGCTAAGGCAATCGGCCTTGTTATCCCTGAACTGAACGGCAAGCTGATCGGTTCCGCACAGCGTGTTCCTACTCCTACAGGTTCTACAACAATCCTCGTAGCAGTTGTTGAAGGAAACGTTACCAAGGATCAGATCAACGAGGCTATGAAGGCTGCTTCTACCGAGTCCTTCGGATACAACACAGACGAGATCGTATCCTCTGACGTAATCGGAAGCACTTATGGTTCCATCTTCGATGCTACACAGACAATGGTAGCTCCTATGGATGACGGAAATACACAGGTACAGGTTGTTTCCTGGTATGACAATGAGAATTCTTACACAAGCCAGATGGTAAGAACAATCAAATACTTCTCAGAGCTTGCATAACAGACATTTGCCTTCGGCAAATGTAAGAATTGCTTCGCAATTCCAAGCATTTTTCTAGGCAGTGATTTGAGCATTGAGAATTTCAAGACCTTAAAGGGTCCGGTCTTATGGACCGGACCCTTTTATATAGCATAAGGACGGCTCGCGAAGCGTGCAGTCTGTTGTATGCGCAGGGGAAATCTTCCCTACTCGATTTAAATAATAATTAGGAGGGTTTAATCATGGGATTAAATAAGAAATCAGTTGATGACATTAACGTAGCAGGAAAGCGCGTGCTGGTAAGATGTGACTTTAACGTGCCTCTTAAGGGCGGCGAGATCACAGACGAGACCCGTATCGTTGCAGCGCTTCCTACAATCAATAAATTACTTGCAGACGGCGGCAAGGTAATCCTTTGCTCCCACCTTGGAAAAGTAAAGAACGGCCCTAACGAGGGCGAATCCTTAGCACCTGTAGCTAAGAGACTTTCCGAGAAGCTTGGCAAGGAAGTAAACTTTGTTGCTGATTACAACGTAACTGGCGAAGCTGCTACTGCAGCAGTAGAAGCTATGAAGGAAGGCGATGTTGTTCTTCTTCAGAATACCCGTTTCCGCGGCTCCGAAGAGACCAAGAACGGCGAAGCATTCTCCAAGGAACTGGCTGATCTGTGTGATGTCTATGTATGTGATGCATTTGGTTCTTCCCACAGAGCACATGCTTCCGTAGCAGGCGTTACCGATGTTGTTCGTGCAAAAGGCGGCGAGTGCGCAGTTGGTTATCTGATGCAGAAAGAAATTGACTTCCTGGGCAATGCAGTTGAAAACCCGGTAAGACCTTTTGTTGCAATCCTTGGCGGCGCTAAGGTTGCAGATAAGCTGAACGTTATCAATAACCTCCTTGAGAAGTGTGATACCCTGATCATCGGCGGCGGTATGGCATTTACCTTCTTAAAGGCAAAAGGCTACGAAGTTGGAAATTCTCTGGTAGATTTAGAGAAGATTGATTACTGTAAAGAAATGATGGAAAAGGCAGAAAAGCTTGGCAAGAAGCTTCTTCTTCCCGTTGACACCACCATTGCAGCAGCATTCCCGAATCCTATTGATGCAGAGATCGAAGTATCTGTTGTTGATGCAGATAAGATTCCGGCAGATATGGAAGGCCTTGATATCGGCGATAAGACTGCAGAGCTTTATGCAGATGCTGTGAAGTCCGCTAAGACCGTTGTATGGAACGGACCTATGGGCGTATTCGAGAACCCGATCCTTGCAAAAGGAACCATTGCAGTAGCAAAGGCTCTGGCTGAGACCGATGCAACTACCATCATCGGCGGCGGCGATTCCGCAGCAGCAGTAAACCAGCTTGGATTTGCTGATAAGATGAGCCACATTTCAACAGGCGGCGGCGCTTCCCTGGAATTCCTGGAAGGCAAAGAACTGCCGGGCGTTGTTGCAGCAGATGATAGAGAATAAAGAAATTCTAAACTGATAAAATACATCAGTTAAGAATTTCTAATTATTCTTAAAAGAATGGCTCTTGGAGCCATTCTTCAACAAATAAGAGTATGATATGAGGAGAAAATTAAAATGGCAAGAAAGAAAATTGTAGCCGGCAACTGGAAGATGAACATGACACCCAGTCAGGCGGTGGCATTATGTGATGAATTGAAAGACTTGGTAAAGTCTGATAGCGTAGATGTAGTTTATTGTGTACCTGCAGTTGACATCGTTCCCGTAGTAGAGGCAGTTAAGGGAACCAACGTTGAGGTTGGTGCAGAGAATATGTACTTCGAGGAGAAGGGTGCATACACCGGAGAAATCTCCGCAGCAATGCTGGTAGACGCAGGCGTTAAGTATGTGATTATCGGTCACTCCGAGAGACGTGATTACTTCAAAGAGGACGATGCTCTTCTTAATAAAAAGGTAAAGAAAGCTCTGGAAGCTGGACTTACACCGATTCTCTGCTGTGGTGAGACACTTGAGCAGAGAGAGATGGGCATTACCCTTGACTGGATCCGTATGCAGATCAAGTCTGATCTGGTTGGCGTAACCGCAGAGCAGGTTGCTTCCATGGTTATCGCATATGAGCCAATCTGGGCAATCGGAACCGGAAAGACAGCTACCACCGAGCAGGCTCAGGAAGTATGTAAAGCAATCCGTGACTGTATCGCGGAAGTTTATGATGCAGCAACCGCAGAGGCAGTTCGTATTCAGTACGGCGGCTCCGTAAATGCAGCAAATGCAGCAGAGCTGTTTGCACAGCCCGACATCGACGGCGGACTGGTAGGCGGCGCTTCCTTAAAGGCTGATTTTGGGAAGATTGTAAACTATTAATTTGCTCCGCAAATGAATAGTCATGAATTATTAATTTGCTTCTAAAATTAGATAGTAAATGAAATAAAAAAGGGGTATCAAGGAAAATGATTTTCTTTGATATCCCTTTTTAAGGTTTTTTGTATATCTATAAGTAGGTTGAGTTGTTTATATGCCGGTCTTGCAGGAAGCAATAAGTCTATCAGAGAATTAAAAAAATGCTGAAGAAGGGTGTAAATAGTTTTCAAAAATTAAAGTAATATATTGACATTTCGTTTATATATGATACGATATAGAAAAGCATATTTTCAATAAACAAATCCAACAAATCTAAGATGTGATACACATTCTACAGTTTCAGAAAATCCATGCTTTTATCCCTATTAACTTATTTGGCAAAGCAGGAGGATTTGAAGCGGTTCTCCTGTAACAGCAGATTGTTTTGAAAGGTGATTTCAAGACGACTGATTAATCAACTATCAGGAGGAAACTGAATGAGAGAAACGTATTATCAACTTAACCAGAAAGACACCATATTCCGCAGGCTGTTTATGGAAAAGAAGAATGCATTGGATTTGTACAATGCAATCAACAAGACAGCGCATACAGATGTGGATAAGCTGGAAATCACAACACTGGAAGATAGCATTTACATGAAGTTTAAAAACGATGTATCCTTTGTGTTTGACTTTGAGCTTATGTTGTATGAGCACCAGTCCACGGTAAATCCGAATATGCCCCTTCGGGATCTGATCTATGTTACAGATCTGCTGAGAGGGAGAATAAGTACGGATGACCTGTACAGAACAAGCCGTATTAAGCTGCCAGTACCGAGATTTGTTGTTTTTTATAATGGAACAACTCCGCAGCCGGAAGAGCAGATTTTGAGATTATCAGATGCCTATGAGAAAAGGACAGGTGAACCGGAACTGGAGCTTACAGTGAAAGTATATAATGTTAATCTGAGGCATAATTCGGAATTGTTAGAATCGTGCAGTTTGTTAAAGGAATATGCGCAGTATGTAGAACAAGTCAGAGAATATACGGCAAAGGGACTGCCTTTTGCTGAGGCAGTAGAGCAGACAATTGATGACTGCATTCGTAATGGAATACTGGCAGATTTTCTATCCAAGAATCGAGCGGAGGCAACAGCAGTGTGTATTTATGAGTATAATGAAGAATTGCATTTGAAGAATGTGCGTATGGAAGGAATGCAACAGGGGTTGCAGCAGGGTGAAGAACAAAAGCTAATTGAATTGATTTGCCGTAAAGTAAGGAAAGGCAAAGCCCTTCAGGTCATAGCAGAAGAACTGGAAGAAGAGGTGTCAGTTGTTTCCACAATATATGATGCCATACTGAAGAGTGCACCTGACTATGATTGTGAGAAGGTATATGTACTTTTACATAATGGTAATGAATAATTTCATCTTCTTTTATAGAAATTTATTTTGTTTCTAACATAGAATATGATACAGTAAATCTATCGGGAACACTTCTGTTCCCATCAACTTGTTTGACTATCAAACATCAGAACGTTCGAACGGCATATCGCCGGAACATTCAATTCAAGACAATTAATGCAGTATAGAGAATTTGTGTTGTAAAAAAGTGATATCTATTCTATACTAATGTTATCACTTCATTTTCTTTGTGCTGCGGAAAGATTTCTGCATGATGCAGGGAAAGTGAGGAACAGATGAATGTATATGATGGGGTATTCCGGACAATCTTAAATGATTGCAGGAAATTGATCATCCCTGTAATTAATGAGATTTTCGGAGAGGCATATACCGGGGAAGAAGAAATACAGTTTTTTCCAAATGAGCATTTTATAGACCAGCAGGACGAAGCAGATAAGGAACGCATAACAGACACGAATTTTACAGTTTTCGGGAAGGCGCCAAAGAAATACCATATTGAGTGTGAAAGCAGTTATCCGGACGGGAGAATCACTATCAGACTTTTTGAATACGATGCACAGATAGCTCTTGACGAGGGCGAAGTGACCGAGGAAACTCTGACAGTAACATTCCCAAATACAGCGGTATTGTATCTTAGGATCTATAAAAAGACACCGGACAAAATGAAATATGTGATTGTTACACCGGGCGGAACGGTGCGGTATGATGTACCGATTATGAAGGTGCAGACATATTCACTTGATGATATTTTTGAAAAGGGTCTGCTAATGTTGATACCGTTTTACATTTTTTCACATGAGAAAAGTTTCCCAGAGTATAATAATAATGAGCAGAAGCTGGCAGAATTAAAGACGGAGTATCAGGAAATTTTAGAAAGGCTTGACAAGCTGGAAAAGCAGGGAGTCATCGGAGCATTTGATAAACAGACGATTATTGATTTATCGGGCGATGTGATTAACAAAATCGCACAGAAGTATAAAAATGTGCAGAAAGGCATAGGTGGAATGATGAGAGGAGCATTGATTGAAACAAGTGCAAGAACCATTTTAAATCAGGGTATAAATCAAGGCATAAGTCAAGGCATAAGTCAAGGTATTAGTCAAAATCAGAGGGAAACAGCGCTTAGAATGCTGAAGAGAGGGAAATTGGCAGTTGATGAAATTGCAGAAGATACGGGGCTTAGTATAGCAGAAGTAGAACAGCTTGCAGGGCTCCAGACGGTGTAAAACGGCAAGGCGGAAGATTACTCTTGACGAGGGCGACTTGATGATATTTTTGAAAAGGGTCTGCTGATGTTGATACCGTTTTACATTTTCTCGCACGAGAAAAGACTTCCGGAGTATAATGATAATGAACAGAAGCTGACGGAATTAATAGCGGAGTATCAGGCAATATTACAAAGACTTGACGAACTGGAACAGCAGGAAGTCATCGGAGCATTTGATAAACGGACGATTATTGATTTATCCGGTGATGTGATTAACCAAATCGCACAGAAGTATAAAAATGTGCAGAAAGGCATAGGTGGAATGATGAGAGGAGCATTGATTGAAACAAGTGCAAGAAGATTAAAAAATGAAGCCGAAAATGAAGCAATTAGGAATACAGCGCTTAGAATGTTGAAAAGTGGAAAATTAACAGTTGAAGAAATTTCAGAATACACAGAGCTTAGTGTGGCAGAGGTTGAACAGCTTGCAGGGCTTCAGACAGTGTAAAATAACAAGGCGAAGAACAAAAGCTGAGTGAACTGATCTGCCAAAAAGTAAAGAAAGGCAAAGATCTTCCAGTCATAGCAGATCTTTATCTGTTATGAAATATGATACAGTAAATCTATCGGGAACACTTCTGTTCCCATCAACCTGTTTGACTATCAAACATCAGAACGTTCAAACGGCATATCGCCGGAACATTCAATTCAAGACAATTAATGCAGTATAGAGAATT
>CAMWJC010000066.1 GCA_947174495.1 uncultured Lachnospiraceae bacterium
CTACCAACTGAGGACGTTCAGCGCTTTTGCCCCCCGCCTAACTCCCCCGCCTCCCCAATGCAAATCCTGTGCAATCCCAACTACATTTCCGTAGCAGCGATCAATGTGGTGCACTACCAGGCATACGAACACGCTGATCCCGCGGCATATAATGCCTGTGTTGAGGAGCATGGCGATAAATACCCTGCCACCATCGAGACCACCCATGGCATTGTGCGAATGGCTGCGGATGGTAAGCCAACCATCTTTGTGTCCCCCATCACCGACCGCTACAAACACTTTAATGTAGATGTTGATCCGCAGGGAAAACAGAACACCGCTGCCAGCTACAACGCCGGCGTAACGGTAGCACTATTCCTGCGGGAGCTGGACAAGCACGCATTTGAGTTAATCAAAATCCAATAAGTCTTCAGCATAATGGGGTTGTCATTTCCCGACAGCCCCTTCTTTGCGTATTTCAAAGGATAACCAATTCTCTCCATCAATGTCAACATTATCACAGGATATTTCCAAACCATATTCTTCACAAATCTGCTTCACGTTATATAGTCCCAGCCCTCTGCTTTCTCCCTTCTTGCTATAATCTTTCACAAAGAATGCACCAATCTCTTTATAAGGAATATAAGGGCTTTCGTTTCTGACCTCAATATAAAAGCGGTCACTTTCAATCACTGAAACATGAAGCTTCTTTCTCTCTTGATCTGCAAGCAATGCTTCCACTGCATTGTTCATCAAATTTCCCAATATCTCTACGATTTTGTAGCAGGGCACACCGATCTCTAATTCCTGTACACTGACCTGATAGGAGATCTCAATTCCTTTTTTATCAAATTCCACAAAACGTCCGTATAAAAATCCTATGATTACAGAATTCCCGCATGATAGTAATTTATGAAACCGATTTTCTTTTGTAACGGAATTTCCATAGCTGTCCAACGCTGCTGCCAATTCCTCAAAAGTATGATACTTCAAATGCATACTATGTAACATACTGATATGATTGTTGAATTCATGCTGTCTTAGCCGAATATCCTCAATCATCCCTTTAAAGGAATCTGCATACAATTTCTGCACTCGTAACTCTGTTTCTATCTCTTTCGATTTTATCTTATATTTATTTAATTGTCCTGATAAAATAAAAATAAAAATGATGCTAATAAACAAAAGTATTAAAGGCTCAATATCCAACACTCCAAGTTTCTTATAATCAATCAACATACGTAATACTATAACAACACAAAGACCAATTGTAACCATCAACATTTTGCCTTTGTCTTTTGCATAATGCGCTAACTTCCTTATATCACATATTAATAAAAGGAATAAAGCAATTAATGTTATAACACAATTCATCAACAATAACTTGAGTACACCAAACAATGTTGTATTCCAAAAATGAGTAAAAAGAAATACAACAATTAGCTGTATTATCCCAATCAAAATTATACTCAATATAATATTTACAATTATCGCTTTCCACTTAAATCCAAATTTCACACCACAATAAATAGCAATAATCGGATATATGGCAATAGATACAACTTTTGAAATCCCTAAGTAATCAATGGCCTGCATCATGATCATATCTACCGCAAAAAAGCTCACCGTTGCAATATCCAGTTTAAATTTCTCTCCATACAGGTAATGTAAACAAAATACAATCGATAACGCCTCTAAAAGCAGGCATACATTCTTAATAATCATAATCCATACTCCGCAAGTACTTTCTTTCCGAACACTTTCCCAATTTCAAGTTTTTCGGTTGTATTCTTTAATGTGATATATCTGTTTGCAGTATCCACATTTAAAATATAGTCTTTGTTGACGATGGTTCTTCTGCTGCACTGCATCATGCAATCCGCATCCATCTCATCCAGAACTTCTTTCAAGGTCTTATAAGGCACTTCCAACACATCACCGTTTGCCGTATGTACGTTGATCATATGATTTGCACTGTCCATATATACAATATCCGCAATCTTAATCGGATATAGGATGCCGTCTTTTCGAAAACAGAATGTAGCATTCTGACTCTTCATTGTCGGAAAATGAAATGCCTTCTCCACTAGCTGTTTAACATGCTCCGGTGAAAAAGGCTTTTCAACATATCCCAGACAATTCAGGTCTTTATAAGCATATCCTGTGGCATCTTCCAAGGATGTGATGAACAGCACCGGGGTAAACATATATTTTGGAATCGTTCTTATCTGCTCGACCAGCTTGATTCCGGATGCATCTGACGACTTATCTTCATCCAGAATAATATCAACCAGAAATACATCTATGGTTCTTTCCATAAGTATCTTATAGGCTGTTGCCGCATTATCTGCCGTATATACGATTACTCCGGCATCTACCTCCAAAACCAGCTTTTCAAGTACTTCAAGCTGAATGGGTTCGTCCTCAATAATTAGTACTGATTTCCTTATCATTTGTCTATTTCCCCAAGAATTTATCGATTTGTGATGCAATTACTAATATTTCTTTCTGCTTTGTGGGCAGGATTCGGTTCCAAAGATCATCAATAATCAAATTCTCTATACGGTCTGTAGTCAGGAATAAACTGGGCTTACATCCCGTCGCCTCGTAAATGCCAAGTAAAAGCTCCGCATCCGGATCGATTTGCCGCCGTTCCAGTGCCCGGTATTTCTTGATATTGACACCTAATTTTTCCGCCATGGGAATCTGTGCCTCGCCCGAAAGCTTTCGGATCTCATACATGATCGATTCGTTTTCACTTTGGCTGCTCTTCATTTTCAGAATGCTTATCTCACATTTTTCTTCCACACTCAGTTCCTGTACCGACTGCTTAATTCCCTTATCCAGCACCCAGGCAATAAATTCCAGCATGGCTCCCCGCTGTGACGTTTCGCTTCCTTCAAGCAGCGCCGTCAGTTCTGATGGCTTTCGCACCGACTGATTTCCTGTGAAAAGATAATCGATATCCCAGCCCATGTTCATAAGCCTGACCAGCGACTTATAATTCACAATGGTCTTTCCCAGTTCCTGCTTACTTAACTGGCTCTGCGTAATATCCAGCTTCTGACTTAGATTCTCCTGGGTCAAATGCAGCTGAACTCTATATTGGACTAATCTTCTAAGAAATTCTTCATAATGATTACTCATGTACCAATCCCTCACAAACTATTCATTGATAACACCATGAATAAATTTTACGAGATTACACTTTTCCTACCTTATACCTATATTTGACTATCAGATAATAGGCCATACCGTATTTGGAACTATTGAGTCCGTTTTTTCTTCAATAGTTCCAAAAGAAAGCGGTGCAAACAGCAAATAATCTACTGTTTGCACCGCTTTACGCATAATCTTATTCTTTTGTTTTAATCCAGTAATTCCTTATATAGTTTCAGCTTTACTTTCTGTTCTCCAATCTCGATCTCCGCTCGATCTGTCATCATCCCGATAAGCAGAAGCTGGTTGGTCTCGCCCGGGTCACCGCTTCCGGCCAATTCCCAGTAAACATCTTCCATGCCATCATTTTTGGGGCCGTTCAGATATTGCTCAAGGTTCTCAAGCTTGCGCCCATAAATCGGATCATAATCAGCCTCAAAAGTGATCACTGCCCTACTATCTTTCTTCTCAATCTGTGAATGAATCTGCGAAGCTCCCAGCGCAAAGAAAAACATGGTCAGTTCCTCCACAATCTTTGCCGTTTTTCTCTCTTCGTGTGTCATAATTTATATCCTTTCCTTTCATCTGCCCCACTCAGCCTTTTTGCTGGTGACGAATCTTATAGCCTTTGATGAAGCTTTCCAGCACCGGCACCAATATGATTGCCACCAGTCCTGTACTGAATCCGTTATTATATAAATTAAGGCCTCCATACAATGAGGAAGTGCACACAACAACCGCTCCATGAAGGGCTCCTGCCAACAGTCCCGCCAAAATACCAAATTGTCCCGCTATGGGAGAAAGTCCTATTGCAAAAATTGCTCCCATCTGGATTCCCGGTGTTGTGGGGTTCATGTGATTGGCAAGGGTGCCCAGAAAAACACCTCCCAGTACCGGAAGATAATTTCGAAGATGTGCACCAAATGCTGCAAATCCAAAGGCCGTAAGTATGGCTCCCACCACAGGCCCGCATAAATCTCCGCCAATCAGCAGAATATAGCTGGTACCGACAAGCCCCATAAGCCCCATATTGATCAGCGTCGTTCCCGCACCAACCATCATAACAAAATCCGCTACCGCCCGTCCGGGATGCCTCATTAGCTTAAAAAGGGGCCGTAGCTTCCATCCGTTCAGAAAAAGTCCATATAGAAGTGCTGCTCCAAAGTATAGATAAAGCCCCGTGATCAACCATGCAGGTCTTCCGTATTTCCACAAGAAGACGCTGTTGCTCTCAAGTCCGAAGGCCTGCATGACGCACACCATCACAAATGCAAACAGTCCTGCTGAAAAACCTACATTAAAGAGATTGTATCCCATATGCATGGATGCTGTATGCATGGAAAGAGGCGGCAATACAAACCCCACAAAAATCCCCAATCCTACAGAACACAATAGATTAACTCCAAAAGGAAACGGAAGCAAGTATAGCATTTCTGTAACCATGGGTGCCAGCCCGGAACCGAACAGCGCCGTATAAACATATCGGTTCATTCCGCTGCGATGGGCTTTGGCATATAGCCATGTTCCCAAAATGATCGGCAATACATTTACAGGATTTTTACCAAAAAGTGCAAAACCCGTATTAATAAAAAGCACTGCCATGGTTAAACCCGTGAATGGGATTTTGAGCGACCGTATCAACCCCATTCCCAAACCCAGCACCAACGCAGCATTCAAAAAAGCTGTCCCATACCCCGCCAGCTCAAAATAGTCGGTGATCAACGCATCTCTGGATAAAATAATCTTTATCATCCCGTAGGCAAGGCCTCCCGGTGTCTCCAGACAAAATGCAGCAATCACCAAAACAATCACGGTCATCGTGCAAAACACAGCCATTTCCCTGTCCTTTAGCATTCCCGCAATCTTTTCCCCCATACACACCTTCCTTCCCTATTCTTCAAAAAACGCATGGTCTCCGTATCAAGCGGAAACGAAAACCCGAAAACGATATACTTCTTTTATCACATTTTATAATTTTAACGCTTGTTTTACAATTCATTTTTATGTAAGATCACACACAACAAAAAATCAGCATCCCAAACATAAATAAATGTCTGAGATACTGACTTCCTTTTTATCTGATATCTCCGGCTCCGTTCCTGCGTCTGTCCGGTGATCCCGAGAACCGTTCTGCTCCCCTTAGTCTCACCAGCGCTCTGGCCATGGCCGCCTGAGTTAAATGATATTCCCTAGCGCTCTGCTTCTGCCGCATCTGTTCCTGGGCATTTTGCAGTGCCTCCTGGGCACGGTGCACATCCACTTCCTCCGGCCGTTCTACCTCATCCGCCAGAAGCGTAGCACGATTGTGAGCGACCTGACAGAATCCCTGTCCGACCATGGCATACTGCCAGTCTCCATTTTCTTCCGTCTGCATTCGCATCTCCCCGGTCTGGATCGCAATAATCATCTCTTCATGCCGCGCCATGATCGCCTGTTCTCCGTCCAGCGCCGGTATGATCAGGCAATGACAGGGACCCTCATAGAATACCCGCCGGCTGCTTATAATTTTCAACTGAAATACTGCCATCGCCGTTACCTCTCTACGAAGAGCGTTATGGCTCTTGTTTTTTCCACGACTTCATCAATCGTCCCTACATTGAAAAATGCCGACTCCGGATACTGATCCATCTCTCCCGAGATAATCGCCTGAAAACCTTTGATGGTATCCTTCAGAGGAACATATTTGCCTTGAACGCCGGTAAAATTCTCCGCCACATGGAAGGGCTGGGACAGAAAACGTTGAATCTTTCTTGCGCGGTTGACAATTCTCTTATCGTAATCCGACAGCTCCTCCATACCCAGAATTGCGATGATATCCTGCAGTTCCTTGTATTTCTGAAGCATTTCCTGTACTTTCCGTGCAGTCTCATAGTGCTCTTGTCCCACCACATCAGCCTCCAGAATACGGGAAGTGGATTCCAACGGGTCCACCGCCGGATAGATTCCCTGCTCCACAATCTTTCTGGAAAGAACCGTTGTTGCATCCAGATGGGCAAATGTAGTTGAAGGAGCCGGATCCGTCAAGTCATCCGCCGGCACATAGACTGCCTGAACCGAAGTAACGGAACCATTTCTGGTAGATGCGATCCTCTCCTGTAATTCTCCCATCTCCGTTGCCAGTGTAGGCTGATAGCCCACTGCCGAAGGCATACGCCCAAGCAGGGTAGATACTTCGGAGCCTGCCTGCACAAAACGGAAGATATTATCAATAAACAAAAGAACATCCTGATTCATCTTATCACGGAAATATTCCGCCATAGTAAGCCCGGTCTGTGCCACACGCATACGCGCTCCGGGCGGTTCGTTCATCTGACCGAATACCAGCGCCGTCTTCTCCAGTACGCCGGATTCTTTCATCTCACTCCACAGATCGTTTCCTTCTCGGGAGCGCTCTCCTACTCCTGTAAATATAGAATAACCGCCGTGTTCGGTTGCGATATTCCGGATCAGCTCCTGAATCAAAACCGTCTTTCCCACTCCGGCACCGCCGAACAGACCTATCTTGCCGCCCTTTGCATAGGGTGCCAGAAGATCAATGGATTTAATGCCTGTCTCCAAGATCTCCACTACCGGACTCTGATCCTCAAAAGAAGGAGGATCTCGATGGATACACCATCTTTCGGCATCCTCGATCCCGCCTTTTCCATCCACCGTCTGTCCAAGCACATTAAAGAGTCTCCCAAGGGTCTTTTCTCCCACCGGCACCGTAATCCCGGCTCCGGTACCTATTACTTCCATATCACGGCAAAGACCTTCACTTGCAGACAGCGTGATACAACGTACCACACGGTCTCCCATGTGCTTTGCTACTTCCATCACATACTCTTTTTCATCATTTTTGACCGTAAGTGCATCTTTTATATGAGGGAGACTGCCCTTTTCAAAGAATACATCCACTACCGGGCCAGACACCTGTATGATCTTTCCTTTTTCCATCACACATATCTCTCCTGTTATTTTACATTATTTCCCTTTTCAGCTCATCTGCTGCGCTTTCGCGCCGCCACATCTTTCCGCTGCTTCTTGCGTGATCGCTGCGCTTTCGCGCCGCCGCTTACTTCCGTGATCTCCTGCGTGATCATCGTCTGTCTTGCGCGGTTGTACATGATCCTAAGCTCACGCAGCAGATCATCCGCATTGTTGGTGGCTGTTTCCATGGCCATCATCCGGGCGTTGTGCGCAGCGCAGTATGACTGCACCAGCGCGCCATAGATGAAACCGGTTATGGAGTTGGGAATGATCGTATCGATTGCTTTCTCTGCTGACGGCAGCAGCAAAAAGTCCTCATGATACACATCCACTGGAACCTCCGCGACAAAAAACCGTCTGATCGGCAGGAGCATTTTATCCTCAGCCACGCTCTGGGTACCGTTCTCCATACGGGTATAAAGCACATGAAGCTCGTTGATTTCTCCGCAACGATACTTCTCCAACAGAATCTCACTGATCCATCGCGCTCTGTTAAAGGTCGGATTTTGCACTGTATATTGAAAATTTTCCTGTATCGGGACACGCCTCGCCGCAAAATACTGCCGCCCCAGCTCTCCCACCACAAAAAGCTTCACCTGATTTTTTTTCTGATCCAGATAATTCTCCGCTATCCTCAGAATATTATGATTATAGGAACCTGCAAGTCCCTTGTCATCCGTGATCACCAGAAGACCAATTTTACGCTGTGCATAATCCGGATTCCCAAAATATATATGTTCCATATCCGATGGAATATGCCGAAGAATCCGGTCTATGGTCGATTGAAGCGTATAAAAATACGGTTCTGTTGCATCCAGTGTCTGTCTGGCCTTTTTCATCTTCGTGGAGGAGATCATGTACATGGCGCTTGTGATCTTTTTTGTATCCTCGATACTTTTAATACGACTCTTAATTTCACGAAGACCTGCCATAGCGTTTTAACACCTGCTCCTTATATTCTTTTGCTGCAGCAACGATCTTCTCTATCAAAACATCATCAATCGCCTGCATTCTCTCGATTTCCTCTCCAATCTCCGGATGCTGCTCATCGATCCAGTCCAGCATATTACGCTGAAACTGTTTGACCTCGTTCACCTGAAGCTTTAAAAAGATGCGATTGGTCGCTGCAATGAGTGTGATCACCTGCTCATGAAGAGACATGGGCTCACACAGTGGCTGCTTTAACAGTTCCAGAAGACCCTTTCCATACTGAAGCTGCTCTTTCGTCACATCATCCAGATCAGAACTGAACTGGGTAAATACTTCCATCTCCCGAAACTGAGCCAGATCGATACGGATACTTCCCGATGACTTCTTCATTGCCTTTGTCTGCGCCGCACCGCCCACACGGGATACGGACAGTCCCACATTGACCGCCGGTCTCGTACCGGCAAAAAACAAGTCGCTCTCCAAGAAAATCTGACCATCTGTGATTGAGATCACGTTCGTCGGAATATAGGCGGACACATCTCCCGCCTGTGTCTCAACAATCGGAAGCGCTGTTATGGAACCGCCTCCCAGTTCATCGCTTAAGCGGCTCGAACGCTCCAGAAGCCTGGAATGCAGATAAAATACATCACCCGGATAAGCTTCACGCCCCGGAGAACGCTCCAAAAGCAGGGACAGCGCGCGGTACGCTACTGCATGCTTGGACAGATCATCATAGACGATCAGCACATCCTGACCTCTGTGCATAAAATACTCTGCCATCGCTGTACCAGAATATGGCGCAATATACTGAAGCGGTGCCGGATCGCTTGCCGTTGCCGATACCACAATGGTATAGTCCAGAGCACCGTGCTTTTCAAAGGTATGAACCAGCTTGGCAACCGTTGACGCTTTCTGTCCGATTGCCACATAGATACAGATGACATTTTTGCCTTTCTGATTCAAAATGGTATCTGTGGCGATGGAGGTCTTGCCGGTCTGCCGGTCTCCGATGATCAGCTCTCTCTGTCCCCGTCCGATCGGGAACATGGAGTCAATGGCAAGAATACCAGTCTCCAGCGGAGTATCCACTGACTTCCGGTCTGTAATGCTGGGAGCCGGTTCTTCCACCCTTCGGTAACCGGATGCCTCTATGGGACCTTTTCCATCAATCGGATCTCCAAGCGCATCCACAACTCTTCCGATAAAACCATCTCCCACCGGAATACCTGCCATACGTCCGGTTCTGACTGCCCTTGACCCCTCGCTGATGTCTCCCTCTTTTCCAAAAAGGATACAGCCAATCTCGTCTCTTTGGATATCCTGTACCATACCCCTTAGACCATTCTCAAAGACCAGAATCTCACCATACATGGCATGATCCACACCATCAATATAGGCAATACCGTCTCCAACCCAGCTTACAGTGCCAATTTCCTGGCTCTTGATATCCACATCCTCAAGGCTACCCTTTAGAATGCTGATGATCCCCTTCTCTGTCTCCTGAGACTTGGTATCGTTAATATCAATCTCTTTTAATCTCTCTTCCAGAAGCTTCTTACGCCCATTCTGGCTCCAGTCATATTCCTCCATACCGGCACGAAGGATAAAACCGCTTCCAAGATCCGGCTTTTCCTTCTTCTCAATAGAAAGTATTCTTCCGGGATATTTCTGCTCCAAAAATCTCCGGATGCCGGCATACTGCTGCTCATCCGGTGCAGTCACATATTCCAGTACACATTCCAGCGGCGCATGTTCTTCCTTTAATCTTTCCCTGTATTCCTCCAGAAGCCCTTCCAGACTCTGAAGCGCCCCCTCCTCTGCAAGAGACAGAAGAAAGGAACGGGATTCTTTGGGAAAGATCTTCTGTATGATTGTTTTCTTTTTCTCCCCGGAAACAGTAGGATTGTCCAGTTCTTCCTGAAGCTGGGGAACTGCCGTTAAGATATCCAGTGCGGTTTGAAGCGCCTCCGGCTTTATCTGCATGCGCATAAGCTGTTCCATATATTTATCATTCTGCATCCGTCTCACCTGCTTTTGTTAAAAATTGATCATAAAGCGCATGGTCGCTCTGGGAAGACTGCATGGATTTCACTGCCGCTTCCATAATCATGGAACGGATCTCTTTTTCTGCCTTTTCGATGATCCGTGCCTTCTCCTGTTCTGCTTCCTTTCTGGAGTCTTCCACAATCTGAGCTGCCTTTACACCCGCCTCCGTTACAATACGGTCATATTCATTCCGGGCGTTTTCCCTCGCTTCTGTGAAAACTGCTGCTTTTTCTTTCTCGATCTCTGCCTGAACTTCTGTACACTTGTTCTTTTCCGCTTCTGCTTCTTCCTGAAGTTTCTGTGCCTTTGCATACTGGGAAGCGATAGCCTCTTCCCGTTTGCTGATCACGGCGTTGATTGGCTTAAACAGAAATATGCGGATAAGACCATACCAGATCAAAATATTAAGTAACGTCCAGAGCAGATTCATATCTAATCTTAACATACTGATATCCGCCTCTCTTTATGTTCTATGCAAGAAGAATGATGATCAGAAGCGCTACAACGAAACCATAGATCGCCGTTGCCTCCGCCAGCGCCGCACCAAATACCAGCATCTTCATGATCTTGCTCTCCGCTTCCGGCTGCCTTGCCACTGCTTCCGCCGCCTTGGAAGTGGCGATACCAATACCAATACCTGCTCCAATACCTGTAAATACTGCAATACCTGCTCCAATCGCAATTAATGTAGACATAGTTTCCTCTCCTTTATATTCTGCGTCCCTTTCCTGAGATTCTTTTTTATTTTCAGGCAGACGCTATTTTATTCTACTGCTTCTTTTATGAACAGTCCTGTCAGAAATACAAACACATACGCCTGAATCAGACCGTCAAACAAATCAAAATACAAACTGAACACCACCGGAAGCCCTACCTTGCAGATGCTTTCGATCAGCTTCATGATCACATACGCACCCAGCACATTTCCGAACAACCGCATACAGAGCGACAATGGTTTGATAAACAGTTCCAGTATGTTGATCGGCGTGACCAGCGCCACCGGTTCCGTAAAGCTCTTCAGCCACCGCTTCGCACCCTTTTTACGGATTCCTGCAACCTCGATCAGAATGATGCTCATGATTGCCAGCGCTGCTGTTACATTCAAATCCTTTGTGGGAGGCTTAAATCCCAGGATACCAATCAGATTGGCTATACCCAGATAGATAAGAACCGAGGTCAGATATGCCGCATACTGTTCGCCCTCTTCACCAACGATTCCCTTTCCGATACCCTGAAGCCATGTGACCGCGTATTCCAGCATCAACTGGCCTCGTCCCGGATGCTCCACTTTCAGATTCCTGGTCAGCAGTATGGACGCCAGCACCACCACTGCCATAATGATCCAGGTCACTACCACGGACTCTGCGAACTCAATGCCGCCTATGGAAAATACCGTCTCACAGTTCAGCTCTTCCATCAGAGTTTCGCCCAGATTCCCCATAACCACACTTCCTTTTCTGAAAAATTATAAAAAATATATGATACGACTTGTACAAGCCTTATCTCTTCCAAAATCTTATTTTAAGACTTTTCCCTTCTAAAATCAATGTCATTTTTTGAAAATATTTGTTTAAATTCCGATCAGCAATCGGCTAAAAGCTGTTTCTTCCTCTCAATCATCTCGTCAATCTTTTCAATATAAAGAGAGACATCCTTTACACTATCGCACCGCTCAATTCGTCCATCTGTGTACACACGCTTACTTATGCTTCCTGCGCCGAGAGCTACTATGGTCTGCTTCTCCTCCATAATCAAGATATTATAGAGCCCAAAACACCCTTCTTTTGCATATCCTACGTTTTCAAAATTACCTGACATATTTTTCTGCCGGTACAAGTAATAAGGCACCATACCCATTCTTTCTGCTCCCTCACCGGCAATCTGCATGGTTTCATCCGTGTTATGAAGGGCGCTGATCCCGTTTTCCTGTATCCACTGACTTAACTTTGAAGCCCGCTTGATTGCAAGAGAATGTACCGTAAGACTGTCGGGACCAAGCTTTTCGATCTCTGTTATGGTATTTCTTACATCCGCCGCTTCTTCTCCGGGAAGTCCCAGAATCAGATCCATATTAATATTGTTAAAGCCTGCCTCCCGCGCCATCCGGAAAGCCTCTTTTACCTGTTCTACCGTATGTCTTCTTCCGATCAGATCCAGCGTCTGTTGCTTCATTGTCTGGGGATTTACGGAAATCCTGTTTACCCCGTACTTCTTTAATACCTTAAGCTTATCCGCCGTTATGCTGTCTGCTCGTCCTGCCTCTACGGTAAACTCTTTCAAATTGGACAGATCCAGAGTTTTCCGTATCTTGCAAAGAAGGCGCTCCAGTTCCTCCGCTTCCAGAGTGGTGGGCGTTCCTCCTCCAATGTAGATCGTGTCAAGTACCTTATCCCCATAGCACTCTGCCACAAAGTCAATTTCCTTTTCCAATGCTTCGAGGTATTCCCCGATTCTTTTTTTCCATGAAACAATCGGATAGGATGTGAAAGAACAGTAGAGGCAGGTGGTAGGGCAAAACGGAATTCCTATATAAAGGCTGTATCCGTCCTCATAGTGCAGGGTATCCAAAAGCGTCTTCTCTCTCTTGGCAATTTCCAGTGCAAGAGCGCTCTTTTCTTCTCCTGCAAAATAAGTTTCCTGCATATAGGTAAGAATCTCCTTATCGGACGCTCCGTTTTCCAGCATAGTCATGGGAATTTTAGTAGGACGGATTCCGGTAAGTGTTCCCCATGGTAGGTGCTTACCTGTATGCTCTGCAAGCGTTACATAAATAAGCTGCTTTAAACGATTTTTTATTTCCACTCTGGGCATATCCTCAGCAATTTCCACTTTCCTTGCAGCAAAAGAAGCCGTCCCTCCTTCTCCTCCTGCCAGAGAAATCAGGACAGCTTCCTTTTCAAACATAATATTCAGATCCGGAAGCCCCGGGCTGGAACTTTCTTCACTTTCTTCTGCGGTCACCTTCACATCACATGCCGGATAAAATGCTTTTACCAGCGAATGAATATCATACTCAAAACCGGCTTTATTTACTGTGACCACAATCAAACTGTCTTCCTTCATTTGTCATCGTTTCCTTTATCTTTTATTGTCTTTTATTGTCTTTTATTATTTTTTACTGTCTTTGTGTTACTTATCTGTTTTTATTCTACTGTTACTACTTTTGCCAGATTTCTGGGTTTATCCACATCCAGTCCCTTATCCAGCGACACAAAATAAGCAATAAACTGGAGAACCACCGATGCAGGCATTACCATAAAGGCGTCCGCCATCACCGGAAGACGGAAGACATTTGCAAAACGTTCGTCATCCTCAAGGACTTCATTTTCTTTGATCAGAAGAAGTACTCTGGCTCCTCTTGACTGCACCTCTCTGATGTTGGACAATTCCTTGCTCTTTAACTTATCCTGCGTCACCACCGCTACCACCGGTGTATCCTCTGTGATCAGCGCTATGGTTCCGTGTTTTAATTCACCAGATGCATATGCCTCGGAATGAATGTAAGACACTTCCTTCAACTTCAGGGAGCCCTCAAGCAAAATCGAATAATCCAGCCCTCTTCCGATCATGAACACATCCTTAGCATTTAAGATCGTTCCTGCCAGACGGTGAATCTCTTCCTTCTGGGAGAGAACCTCCTCCATCACCCTGGGAACTCTGGAAAGCTCTTTCACGTAGTCAGCAAGCTCCTGCTCACTCCAAAGTCCTCTGGCCATAGCCATCCTTGCGGTAATCAGATACAGCACTGCCAACTGTGTTGTATATGCCTTGGTTGATGCCACCGCTATTTCCGGTCCTGCATTGGTATAGATTACATACTCACTTGCTCTTGCAATAGACGCTCCCTTCACATTTACAATAGAAATACTGGGCGAACCGCATTTTCTCGCAAACTTAAGCGCTTCTAAGGTATCAATGGTCTCCCCTGACTGAGAGATGGCAATTACCAGTGTCTCTTTATCCACTATTGGGTCATTATACATAAACTCGGAGGCCATAACCACATCCACATGAATACCGATCATTGCCTGAATCAGGCTTTTGCCTACCAGTCCTGCATGCATGGCCGTTCCGCATGCAATCACACAAATTCGTTTACAGTCCGAAAGAATCTGATCCGGAATACCTTCTTCTGAGAAATCCGGTTTTCCGTCTTTGATCCTGGGCAAAATGGTTTCCTCAATCACCTGAGGCTGTTCCATAATTTCTTTTTCCATAAAGAACGGATACCCGCCCTTGCTGCTGCGGCTCACATCCCAATCCACCTTCAGCCAGTCGATCTGTGCTTTATCGCCGGATAAATCAAACATTTCGATGCCGTCTGCTGACAAGCATACCACATGAAATTCCGGCATTACAAAATAGTCTGTGGTAAACGGAACGATTGCTGCCACATCCGAAGACAGAATAGCTCCATCCTTTGTTGCTGCTGCCACAATAGGACTTACATTGCGGACTGCGAAAATTTTCCCGGGCTGATCATCAAACAAAATGGCAAGCGCAAAAGTTCCCTTCAGCTTCAAAACAGTTCTTCGAATCGCCGAATAGGGATCTCCGTCATAAAAACGCTCCAGTACGGCCGCCACCACTTCACTGTCAGTCTCTGACGCAAGCTTTCCTTCCAATCCGTACTTTTCAGTAAGTTCCCTGTAATTTTCAATGATCCCGTTATGTATCAGCGTGATCCTGCCGAACCTGTGGGGATGAGCGTTCTCATCACATACACCTCCGTGGGTTGCCCATCTTGTATGACCAATTCCGCAGCAGCCCTTCGGATCTTCCTTGGCACACAGATCACGCAGATCCTTTACTCGACCTGCACGCTTATAAATACGCGTCCCCTCTTCGCCGAGCAGTGCAATACCAGCGCTGTCATACCCCCTATACTCCAAAAGCTCCAGCGCATCCAGCATAATTTCTTTTGCGTCATTTTTTCCTGTATATCCAATAATTCCACACATATATTGTTTCCCTCATCTTTCTCTATCCAGATCCGGGCAAGCCCGAAAATCCATATTCTATAATATTTATATGTCTCACCGCTGCCGGTTGACTCCCTCCGCTGTACCGTATTTGTTTTGCAGTTACCCGCATATTTGCCGGTACATCTCGCACCGGAGGCATACGAAAGAGCATCCGCCGAATTTTCGATAACTCTTTTCCTCGTCAACCTTTCGATAAATCAAAAGGTCATGGCGCTAGATTCAGGAAACAATGACAATGTTACCATATTTAATTATCAATGTGCGTATATCTTGTAAAAAATATGTTTCGAAGACACAACCATTATACACAAAACACCTGCGGTTGTAAACCGCAGGTGTTTATTAAAGAGATTAATTTATAGAATCTGTCATCCTTTCAGTTAATTATATTTTCCGGCTTCTTCTCCTCCGCCAGCATTCTATGTTCAAACTCCTCAACTGTAGATACTCCGGCTGCCAGTCTCAGCCATCCCCGGAGAACTTCAAAATCTTTTTCACTGCGAATTCTGCTTTTCAGATCCTCTTCTATTGTTCCGCAGTCAGATAACAATTCTATGATATCTTCTGCTTTTCCCTCTGCTCTTCCCTCCGCGCGCTCATCTTCCAGCCACTCTCGTAACCCCTTGCACATATTTACCTTCCCGCCTTTCTTATGCTTTTCTTTCCATTTAAACATCTCTTCCTCTCCCACATATGCTGCCACCATGTCATAAGCATCCTCAGCGAACATCTGGTATGCTGCATCCTCACTAACTAATTCACGCAGCTTTTTCTTATCATTTGAAAATCGAATGAAATCAAATACCTGCTTTACATCTGTCTGAAACATGCTGGTGTCCTTTAATTTTCTGACTTCGACAACATGAAGTTGATAATTCGATATCTTCTTTCTCAAACTTTCCGGAAGGCCTGTAAAATCAAGCAATCCATAAAGATCCCGTGCGCCATCCCATTCTTCTTCCCCATAATACAATACAAAAGTAATCGCCGGAAGTAAGCGGCTATCCCGCAGAAATCCATACATATATTCTCCACTTTTCAAACTTCCGTGCTTTTTTCTTACTTCTTTCCGTATTTTCGCTGCCTGGCGTTCATATTCTCCCACATCATAGCACATAACCCGCAATACAAGACCATAATCAATCTCACTCTGATTTTCAATTCCAATCATTGCAAAATTCATGCCAAAAGCTGCCTTGCGCATCAGATCGCGATACTTTGCTGTCATCTGCTTTCTTTTCCCGGCTCTCTTATATCGTCCAACATTTACTCTGGTATCCAGTTCCTGCAGATCTTCTCCTTTTATGAAAGGCATACCGTCACAGCCAATGCCGTTAATGATATCCGCATACCGATCATTATCGGAAAAGAATACACTGCTCACAAAATCTTTTTCCATCCTGCTCCTTTCATTTTACAGAGGCTTTGTCAGAAATCCTCTGCTCTTCAATTGTTTAATAGGTAATTAAAAGCATAGATTTCTGAAATCAATGATACTCTGCTGTTACTGCAAATGATCAGCTATGCAGAATAGAGATGACAAAATGTCTGAATGAATAGAAATGATTTATGCTTTGACATGATATTATCATATAAGATAACGAAATGCAAGTTATTTTTTGTCACATAAACGAACGATTGTTAAGTTAACGTTTAGTGGGGAAGGGGACTGAGTCGTTGTTTAAGCTTCCCTGACCAAAACAATACTCAGGCGATAGAATTTTAGGGCAAAATCAAGAATCCTATAAGCCATTCGTATTTGTCTTGATTCAGGGAAGCTTATTTCAACGTAAAGTAGCCTTCATTCCACGAAAAGCCTAACGGTTAGCATATTTAGCCGGCAGTTTAAGTGAGGGCAGGGGGAACTGAAGTCGTTTCAGCTTTCGCATGGCTTATAGCGATCTTTCGATAGATTT
>CAMWJC010000067.1 GCA_947174495.1 uncultured Lachnospiraceae bacterium
ATATGGTATACTATTCATGCGTTTTATGATTGGTACCTGTATCAAAAATATAGCAACAAAATTTACTTGTAAGAGGTGATGACATGGTTAAGAAAGAAATGATTGCAATGTTGTTGGCAGGCGGTCAGGGAAGCAGACTGGGGGTGCTGACATCTAAGGTGGCCAAGCCGGCGGTATCCTTTGGCGGAAAGTACCGGATTATTGACTTCCCACTAAGCAACTGTATCAATTCAGGGGTTGATACAGTGGGCGTATTGACACAATATCAGCCCCTTCGCTTAAATACCCACATTGGTATTGGTATTCCCTGGGATCTGGACAGAAATATTGGCGGGGTGACTGTTCTGCCTCCTTATGAAAAGAGTGCAAACAGTGAATGGTATACAGGTACAGCCAATGCGATTTATCAGAATCTGGATTATATGGAAAGCTTTAATCCGGAATATGTCTTGATTCTTTCCGGAGATCATATTTACAAGATGGATTATGAGGTAATGCTGGACTTCCATAAGGAAAAGGGAGCAGATGTCACCATAGCGGTTATGCCGGTTCCTATAGAGGAAGCAAAAAGGTTCGGTATTATGATTACAGATGATAACCGTCAGATTACGGACTTTGAAGAGAAGCCTGCAAACCCGAGAAGCAATCTTGCTTCCATGGGTATTTACATTTTTAACTGGAAGGCATTGAAGGAAGCCCTGCTTGCCAATGCGGAGCAGCCCGGACTTGACTTCGGAAAGCATATTATTCCTTATTGCCATGACAAGGGAGAGCCTTTATATGCATATGAATTTAATGGTTATTGGAAGGATGTTGGAACCTTAAATTCTTACTGGCAGGCAAATATGGAATTGATCGATATCGTTCCGGAATTCAATCTGTACGAGGAATATTGGAAGATTTATACCAGAAGTGAGATTCTGCCTCCACAGTATATTGCGGATAATACAGTGGTGGAACGCAGTATTATTGGAGAAGGAACAGAGGTTTACGGCGAGGTATATAATTCCGTGATCGGATGTGGCGTGACTATTGGAAAAGGCACGGTGGTGAGGGATTCCATCATCATGAACAACACAGTGATTGGCGAGGGATGTGAACTGAATAAGGTGATCAGCGCTGAGAATGTTGAAATAGGAAACAATGTCAGGATGGGTATCGGAGAGGAAGTAGAGAACGAGACAGATCCTCATATTTACAATAGCGGCATTGTTACAATTGGAGAAAAGAGCGTTATACCGGAAGGAATCACGGTAGGCAAGAACTCCTGTATATTCGGAATCACAACAGCGGAGGATTTCCAGGATAAAACTCTTGCAAGCGGAAAAACATTGATTAAGGCAGGTGATGAAAAGTGAGAGCAATCGGTATAGTTTTAGCAGGTGGAAACAGTTTCAGAATGAAAGAACTCTCCAAGAAGAGAGCCGTATGTGCAATGCCTATTGCAGGCAGCTATCGAAGCATTGATTTTGCACTGAGTAATATGTCTAATTCCCGTATTCAGAAGGTTGCAGTATTTACTCAATATAATGCAAGGAGTTTGAATGAGCATTTGAGTTCTTCTAAATGGTGGGATTTCGGACGTAAACAGGGTGGTCTGTATGTGTTTACACCGGCAGTTACTGCAGAGAGTAGTTTCTGGTACAGAGGAACGGCAGATGCCATTGCCCAGAATTTATCTTTCCTTAAGGACAGCCATGAGCCGTATGTTGTGATTACTTCCGGCGACTGCGTATATAAGATGGACTACAATAAGGTTCTGGAATATCATATCGCAAAGAAAGCGGATATTACAGTGGTATGTAAGGATATGGGACCCGAAGTAAATGTAGATCGTTTCGGAACCATTAAGATGAATGAGGAAAGCCGTATAGAGGAGTTTGAAGAAAAACCGGTTGTAGCAAAATCCAATACTATTTCCTGTGGTATTTATGTTGTCAGAAGACGTCAGCTTATTGAAATGATCGAGAAATGTGCAGAAGAAGAGCGTTATGATTTTGTTAAGGACATATTGATCCGCTATAAGAACATGAAAGGGATTTACGGCTATAAGCTGCAGGATTACTGGCGTAACATTGCTACAGTAGAAGATTATTTCAATACCAATATGGACTTTTTGAATGCATCGACAAGGAATTACTTCTTTAAGGAGTACCCGGATATTTATTCCAAGGTGGATGATCTTCCGCCTGCTAAATATAATGTGGGTGCCAGAATCAAGAACAGCCTTATTTCCAGTGGTTGTATTGTAAATGGTGTTGTTGAAGATTCTGTTATCTTCAAAAAGACCTATATTGGAAATAACTGTTACATCAAAAATTCCATCATTTTGAATGATGTATATATTGGGGATAATACTCACATTGAGAACTGTATTGTTGAGAGCCGCGATACGATCAGGGCTAACTCTTATCATGCCGGTACGGATGGCATTAAGATCGTGATCGAGAGAAACGACCGATATGTAATTTAATGTATTGACTACAGCAACAAGGGGGGTAGATGTATGCAAATTACGGATGTGAGGGTGAGGAAGATGGCTAAGGAAGGTAAAATGAGAGCCGTCGTTTCTATCACAATCGATGATGAGTTTGTCATTCATGACATTAAAGTGATTGAGGGGGATAAGGGACTTTTCATTGCGATGCCCAGTAAAAAGGCAACAGACGGAGAATACAGGGATATTGCACATCCTATTAATTCATCCACGAGAGAGCGTATTCAGTCGATGATCTTAGACAGATATCAGAGCGCGCTATTGGAACCGGATGAAGAATAAGTAAATGAGAGGGACTGCCTTATAGGCAGTCTCTTTTTTGCGCGGAAGGCATAAGCCAAGCTGGAATGCTTGCATTCCAATTTGGCGCCGCCCGCGAACGTGAGAAACTCGCAAAGCGTGTTTCTCATCGTTGGTTCAGAGACAGCTTGCGAAGAGGACTTTTGTCTGGTATGATAATTAATACTTTCGTCTGTAATATACAGGGGAGATTCTAAAAGAAGGGTTGAAAGAAAATGTTCATTATAGCAGGACTTGGTAATCCGAAAAGAGAATATGATAATACAAGACATAATATTGGTTTTGCGCTTATCGATGCATTGTCAGATAAATATCGCATATCTGTTTTGAACAGCCAGTGCAAAGCACTGGTGGGAAAAGGGATCATCGAAGGACAAAAGGTGATTCTTGCCAAACCGTTGACCTTCATGAATCTTAGCGGGGAGAGTATCCGTCCTCTGACTGATTATTATAAAGTTGATCCGACAACAGAGCTGATTGTGGTATCGGATGATGTGAGTCTTCCGCCGGGACAGATCAGGATTCGCAAAAAAGGAAGTGCGGGGGGGCACAACGGGTTAAAAAGTGTCATTGGACAGTTAGGGAGTGAGGAATTTTACCGTATCCGGATAGGTGTGGGAGAAAAGCCAAAGGGATATGATCTGGCAGATTATGTTTTGGGGCATTTTTCAAAAGAGGAGCAGCTGCTGATGAAGGAAGGCGTGGAAAAGGCAGTTGGTGCAGCAAAATTGATTCTAGCTGGAGAGATTGACCGCGCTATGAATGAATTCAATCGTAAGATTACCGCAGAAAATGTGAAAGGAAACAGTGATACATGAGAGCTTTAACGGCACCCCTTGAGGAGCTTGGGGAGTACGAACAAATAAAAAAGCAGCTTGTGAAGGATAGAACCTGCGTGGCGCTTACCGGCTGTGTGGAATCACAAAAGCTTCATATGATTTATGGGATTGGCGATGGGTTTCAAAATAGGCTCATCGTTACTTTTAGTGATTTGAGAGTGAAGGAATTAGCGGAGGATTATCGGCTTTATGACAAAGATGTGGTGATTTATCCTTCCAGGGATTTGATCTTTTATCAATCAGATATTCGGAGTAATCAACTGGTTTTGGAGAGAATCAGGTGCCTGCGCCGGATATTGGAGGGAAAACCGGTAACGGTGATCACAACCTTTTCCAGTCTTTTGACACCCCAGGTTCCGCTGGAAATATGGAAGGAGCATCTCCTTACGATTGAGGAAGGCGGGACAATAAATGAAAAACATCTGGCAGCTATGCTGGTAGAGATGGGATATGAGAAGAATTATCAGGTAGAAGCTCCGGGGCAATTCAGTATTCGCGGAGGGATTGTAGATATTTTTGATCTGACGGAGGAAAACCCTTATCGAATTGAATTGTGGGGAGATGAGGTGGAATCTATACGAAGCTTTGATGTGCTCAGTCAGCGTTCTATTGAAAAGCTTGCCGGAATTACTGTTTATCCGGCCGGTGAGATGCTTTTGTCTGAGGAACAGATAAGGCAGGGGATTGAAGAAATTGAAAAGGAAGGGAATAGCTTTTCGGAAAAGCTGCAAAGTGAGTTTCACACAGAGGAGGCATATCGTGTAAAGACTCAGATCAGAGAACTTAAGGAGCAGGCGGTTGAATTCAGGAATCTGATTAATCTGGACCCCTACATTCACTATTTTTATAAAGAGACTACATCGTTTCTGGGATTGTTTGACAGGAAACAAACCTGCATATTTGTGGATGAGCCGACACGAGTCAGAGAACATGCGGATGCCGTGGAATTGGAGTTTCGGGAAAGCATGATGCACAGAGTAGAAAAGGGATATATTCTTCCGGGGCAGATGGAACTCTTGTATTCTGTCAGTGAAGTGGCAGCTAATATGGAACTTGGGCGTATAGTTACATTGGCGGCGCTGGATTTGAAGAATTCTCTTTTTAAACCCCAAAAGAAAGCGGATATGACGGTGAAGAGTATTTCGTCATACCACAATAGCTTTGAGGCGTTGGTACAAGATATGAAACGATACCGCAAAAACGGATACAGGGTAATCCTTTTATCCGGTTCCAGAACCCGGGCAGCGCGGCTGGCAGAAGATTTGCGGGACTATGAGCTGACTGCTTTTTACTCGGAGGATCCGGACAGGGAGGTGCAGCCGGGAGAGATTATGACCTTTTACGGCAGAGTGCTAAAGGGCTTTGAGTACCCGATGCTGAAGTTTGCGGTTATCTCAGAAAGTGATATATTCGGAACGGACAAAAAGAAGAAAAAAAAGAAGAAAACCTATGAAGGAAGAAAGATCAACGATTTTAATGAGCTGAAAATCGGTGATTATGTGGTACATGAGAACCATGGACTTGGAATTTACCGCGGCATTGAAAAGGTTGAAGTGGAGAAGGTTGTAAAGGATTATATCAAGATCGAATACAGAGATGGAGGCAATTTATATGTTCTTGCAACCGGCCTTAATGTGATTCAGAAGTATGCCTCCGCAGATGCGAGGCGTCCTAAATTAAACAAACTGGGAACGCAAGAATGGAGTAAGACGAAGAGCAAAGTGCGTGAGGCCACAGGGGAAGTAGCAAAGGACCTGGTAGAGCTTTATGCATTGCGTCAAGAGAAATCCGGATTCCCGTATGGGAAAGATACGGTTTGGCAGAGGGAATTTGAAGAATTGTTTCCTTTTGAGGAGACGGAGGATCAGCTTGCCGCAATCGAGGCCACGAAAAAAGACATGGAAAGTACCAAAATCATGGACCGCCTGATCTGTGGGGATGTGGGCTATGGCAAGACAGAGATTGCTATAAGGGCGGCCTTTAAGGCCGTTCAGGAAGGAAAACAGGTGGTGTATCTGGTTCCCACCACCATATTGGCACAGCAGCACTACAATACATTTATTCAGAGGATGAAGGACTTTCCGGTACGGGTGGACCTGCTGTCTAGATTCCGAACAAAAACAGAGCAGAAAAAGACGGTGGAGGATCTTAAGAAAGGGTTCGTGGATATTGTGATCGGAACCCACAGAGTGCTTTCAGCGGACGTGATGTATAAAGATCTGGGATTATTGATCATTGATGAGGAACAACGGTTTGGTGTGTCCCACAAGGAAAAGATCAAGAAGATGAAGGAAAATGTGGATGTGCTCACATTGACTGCAACGCCTATCCCCAGAACCCTTCATATGAGTCTGGTAGGAATACGGGACATGAGTGTTTTGGAGGAAGCACCAAATGACAGAATGCCGATCCAGACCTATGTAATGGAATATAATGAGGAGATGGTCAGAGAAGCCATTGTGCGGGAAATGGCCAGAAACGGTCAGGTATACTATGTCTATAACAGGGTGAATAATATTGCGGATGTGACTGCATCTATTCAAGCGCTGGTTCCGGAAGCTGTGGTTGCATTTGCACATGGACAGATGCAGGAGAGAGAGCTGGAACGAATCATGTATGATTTTATTGATGGTGAAATTGATGTATTAGTATCCACCACGATTATTGAAACCGGATTGGATATTTCCAATGTGAATACTATGATCGTTCATGATGCGGATACCATGGGACTCTCCCAATTATACCAGCTAAGGGGGCGCGTGGGGAGAAGTAATCGCACGGCATACGCCTTTTTGATGTATAAAAAGGATAAGGTGCTGCGAGAGGTGGCGGAGAAACGCCTGGCAGCGATTAAGGAATTTACAGATCTGGGAAGCGGATTTAAGATTGCTATGCGGGATCTGGAGATCCGGGGAGCTGGAAATCTTTTGGGGGCGAAGCAGCATGGGCATATGCAGGCGGTTGGGTACGATTTGTATTGTAAAATGCTGAATGAGGCGGTTAAGAACTTAAAAGGGATTTCAACAGAACAGGATTTTGAGACTACCGTAGATTTGGATGTAGATGCTTTTATTCCTCCTGCCTATATCGTAAATGAAGTACAGAAGCTGGATATTTACAAAAGAATTGCCGGAATTGAAAATCAGAATGAGTGTGATGATATGAGAGAAGAATTGTTGGATCGATTTGGAGAAACTCCGGCAGCAGTGCAGAATCTTCTGCGAATAGCTATGATCAGAGTAAATGCACATAAGCTGTTTATCACAGAGATTAGGGGACGGAATGAGGAGATACGGTTCACCTTGAAACCGGATGCGCAGATCAGGACGGAAAAAATTCCGGATTTTCTAAGGAAATCCAGTAGATTGTCTTTTTATCATAAGGGTACGCCTTTCTTTTTATACCGCTATAAGAAATGCGGTATGGTGGAGCGGGATGCACAGATGTTGCTTTCGTTTACGGAGAGAGTGTTGAAGGCGATGGAACTTTTATGTTTAGAGTAAGTTAACATTTAGCTTGGTTTCAGGAATTAAATATGAAAACCCGGATAGAATTAAATTCTACGTCGCCATGCTCTCGCGCTACAAAAAGCGTAATGGTGCTAAGTTCGTTAAGAACCTCACTAAGCACCAACGCTTTTTGAAGGGCTCCTTAAGAATTTAATTCTATCCGGGTTTTAAGTTATTGGCTGACAGAAAATCAGCTTATAACTCCGCTATAGTTGCTAAATTCACTGTCTGACCGTCCGCTAAAGCGTGGACCATTTCGTTTTAGTAAAGTACCCAGTTGGGCTTTGCGTTATTCGATAACCCAGCGCAGAATAAAATAACTCCTTAAGGAAGCCATTCGCGAACGCTTTATCGAGCGTGCTGACGAAAGGAGTTATTTTATCTGCGCGGTCGTCTTGCATACGCATACCTAAACTAAACGTTAATTGAATTCCAGCAAAAAGATTTACTATAAAATATTGGTATTCAAAAGAGGGAAAATAGTGTAGAATAGTGAAGATAGCAGTTTTTTACGAATCATCCGGAGGGATAGGATAATGGATATTTTTAGTGTACTGACGATGATAGGCGGACTGGCCCTGTTTTTATATGGTATGCAGGTAATGGGGGATGGACTGAAAAAGGCATCCGGTGGTAAGCTTGAGATGATTTTGGAAAAGCTCACCTCCAACAAGCTGATGGCAGTGCTTTTGGGTGCAGGCGTCACGGCACTTATTCAATCTTCTTCGGCGACGACGGTTATGGTGGTTGGCTTTGTCAATTCCGGGATTATGAAGCTGTCTCAGGCAGTGGGAGTTATTTTAGGTGCCAATGTGGGAGCTACACTGACAGCATGGCTTTTGAGTCTTACAGGAGTGGAAGGCTCCAACTTTTTTGTGCAGCTTTTAAAGCCCTCTTCGTTCTCACCGATTCTGGCAATTGCAGGAGTGATTCTTCTGACGATGGGAAAAAGGGAGCGGCAAAAAAATATTGCTTCGGTTATGATTGGGTTTGCGGTGCTGATGTTTGGTATGGAAACCATGTCCGGTGCGGTAAAGCCATTGGCGGAGCTTCCTGAATTTACAAATATACTTTTAGTATTTTCCAACCCAGTTCTGGGTATGTTGGTGGGCCTTGTGATTACGGCGATCATTCAGTCATCCGGAGCCTCCATCGGTATTCTTCAGGCACTTTGTTTATCGGGAGCAGTCAGTTATTCTACAGCAATTCCTATTATTATGGGGCAGAATGTTGGAACCTGTGTGACAGCGATTCTTTCCAGTATGGGGGCAAGCAAAAATGCAAGACGGGCAGCCCTGATTCATCTTTATTATAATATTATTAAAACAGTGGCTTTTATGGTAGTTTTCTATGCATTAAATGCTATATTTCATTTTTCCTTTATGGACAGGCCTATCAATGCCCTTGGTATTGCTTTTATTCATACCGCATTTAATATTGCGGCTGTAATCATTATGTTTCCTGTTAGTTCTATATTGGAAAAGCTTGCTTATTTGTCAATTCCAGCCGGTGAGGAGGAGATGGAAGTAAAGGAGCCGGCAAAGAGAGAAATTCAAATTTTGGATGCAAGATTCTTAAACACGCCGGGATTGGCGTTGGAGCAATGTAAAAATGCGGCTGTGGATATGGCAAATTATGCCAGGGAAGCATTATTTCTGGCAATAAGCCTGTTAGATAAATTCAGCGAAAAAGAGTCTGAGAGAGTTATTGAACTTGAGGAGATGGTAGATCATTATGAAGATGGGTTGGGGGCTTATCTTGTTAAGCTCAGCAGTAAGCATCTGACAGAAAAAGACAGTCAGGAATTATCAGTGCTTCTGCATTGTATCGGAGATTTTGAGAGAATTTCGGATCATGCCATCAATATTATGGAATCGGCGAAGGAAATGTATGAAAAGGATCTTTATTTTTCCAGGAAAGCTCAGGAGGAACTGGCTATCTTTACACGTGCGGTAAAAGACATTATCAATACCTCCGTATTGGTGTTTGAAGAGGAAAATTTGGAATTGGCAACTACGGTAGAACCGCTTGAGGAAGTGATCGATTATCTAAATGCAGAGATTAAAAAACGACACATCAAGCGATTGCGCAAAGGTAAGTGTACCATTGAGATGGGATTTGTTCTTTCGGATCTGTCAACCAATTATGAGAGAGTTTCGGATCATTGTTCAAATATTGCACTTTGCCTGCTTCAACTAAATGCAGAGACTTTTGGAACACATGAATATCAGGGAAGTTTGTCCGGTAAGGGCGGCGAGGCCTTTAAGATGGAAGTGAAACGGCTGATGGAACAGTATGCTCTCCCTGATAAGAAGCAGATTTGATTAGATACTTACCAAGATTTTTTCAGCTTGATTCTGCTTATATAAAGTCCGTTTTATAGGACTGCCATAATGTTATTCTGATTATAGTAAAGAGAACAAATCAGAAGACAGGAGGCAGAATTATGAAAGGATATTTTGTTCATGATGGCTATATGGGAATGGTAGAGGGCAGATATATGCTGTTTGCCAGCGAAGAGGATTATCGGGATTATATAGAGAATCAGTAACGGTGAAGACAAGGGATGAAGCTGGAGAAGCTTTACGGAGCATTGGAGGATTAACAGATGGCAAAGCGACTTGGGAGAAAGTATTTTTGTCAGCCGGCGGATATGTTGGCCGAAGATCTGGTAGGCAAGCTGCTTTGCCGTAAAGTGGATGATGAGATACTGAGATATCGGATCATGGAAACGGAATGTTACTATGGAGAAGAGGACACGGCGTGTCATGCCAGTAAAGGAAAAACGGAGCGAACCAAAATTCTTTATGAAAAAGGCGGAACAGCATATGTATACATTTGCTATGGCATACACTTCCTTTTCAACGTTGTTACAGGCCAGGAGGGACATCCCGAAGCGGTGCTGATCCGTGGAATAACCGGTTATAACGGCCCGGGGAAGCTTACCCGTATTATGAAAATCAATAAAGAGCTGAATGGAGAGGATATGGTGAATTCGGATCGGCTTTGGATTGAAGATGATGGCTGCCGGTTTCCAATCCGGACAGACAAGAGGGTGGGGATCGATTATGCGACGCCCGAGTACAGAGATATTTTATGGCGTTATATAGCAGATGTCGGAGAATATCGGGCGGCAAAATAAGAATTGCATAAAATGATAGATTAAATATTGACATTCCAAGAACGACGTATAGTTAATTTACGCGATGACTTAAACTATTCATAGGGTTTTGTATCCTCTATACTTGAAAGAGACTAAGGTTTTTGAATAGGAGATTTCAAGTATGCAGGATGAAAAAACAAGTAACAAAGCGGAAAGACTGGCTACACAGATGCTGCTAGATATGGGAGTTCCGGCTCATTTGAAAGGATATCGTTATGTGAGAACAGCTGTGATTATGGTGGAAGAGGATATGAGCGTTGTGGGAAGTGTGACAAAGCTTCTTTACCCTGAGCTTGCAAAGCGATATAATACAACAGACGGAAAGATTGAGCGTGCAATCCGAAATGCTATAGAGGTATCGTGGGCTAGAGGAAACAGGAGTACGTTTGAAAGGTTGTTTGGCTACTGTGCGGAGAGCGGTCAGGGAAGACCTACTAATAGTGAGTACATAGCAGCGGTGGCAGACGCAGTAAGGATACAGTTAAATAATTAAAGATACCTGCATTATTTATTAGATTGTAGGTGTGGAGAAAGGTGTGGCGATGATGGAAAAACCTGCGATATGCGGAGGAATGCCGGCGTGTAAAACGCCGATTTATTACGGGCATCAGTATATTGATGATGCAGATATTCAGGCGGTAGTAGATGTTATGAAACAGGATCTGACCTGTGGTCCGAAGATTAAGGAATTAGAAGAGAAACTCTGTCAGATAACCGGTGCCAAGTATGCGGTAGTGTGTAGTAACGGAACTGCGGCGCTTCATATTGCGGCGCTGGCGGCAGGCGTAGGGGAGGGCGACGAGGTTATTACAACGCCAATCACCTTTGCGGCTTCAGCAAATTGTGCGCTATACTGCGGTGCCAGACCAGTATTTGCGGATATCAATGAGGAGACTTATAATATAGATCCGGCCCAAGTGAAGGCTCTTACCACTGAGAAAACAAAGGCCGTGGTTGCCGTGGATTATACAGGACAGTCTGTGGAGCTTGATGAACTTCTCGACCATTGTCATAAGCATGGCCTGGTTCTTATTGAGGATGGAGCCCATGTGATCGGCACACGGTACAAGGGGAAATATAACGGTGCCATAGCAGATATGACAACATTCAGTTTCCATCCGGTAAAGACAGTTACCTGCGGTGAGGGCGGAGCAGTTCTTACCAACAGCGAGGAATATTATCAAAAACTGCTTCTATATCGGACCCATGGGATTACCAAAGATCGGGAATTTATGGAACATGAGCCCGACGGTTCCTGGTACTATGAGCAGATTGCGCTGGGGATGAACTATCGTTTAACTGATATACAGGCGGCGCTTCTAATCAGTCAGCTTGATAAGCTGCCCATGTTTTCTGCAAGACGCAAGGAAATCGTGAAGACATATAATGAAGCATTTTCAAAGCTGCCACAGATAACGATTCAGAAGGAAATTCCGGAATCGGATACCACAAGGCATTTGTACATTCTTCGGCTGAATCTGGACAAGCTTCGTATCGGAAGGAAGGAATTCTTTGAAGCACTGAAGGCGGAAAATGTTTTCTGTAATGTACATTATATCCCTACATACTATTTCCCGTATTATGAGAAACTGGGGTACAAAAGGGGGATATGCCCGAAGGCAGAGAAGCTTTATGAGGAGATTATCAGTCTGCCTCTTTACTATGCAATGTCTGATCAGGATGTGCAGGATGTGATCTGCGCAGTGACAAAGATTGCGGAGTATTACAAAGCTTGAGGATAAGCTAAGGAAAAGATGAGGGTTTTATATGGAATTAAGCATCATTGTACCAGTTTATAATATGGCAGCGGACGACAAGCTCGTCTGGTGCCTTAATTCGCTTATAGGGCAGACAATCTCTGATTATGAAATTATTGCGGTGGATGATTGTTCTACAGATAATTCTCTGCAAATATTGCGGGAATACGAAAAGCAATATCCAAATCGGTTTCATGTCATTGCCTCTCCTGAGAATAAGAAGCAGGGCGGGGCCAAGAACCTTGGTCTTGAGAGGGCAAAAGGGGAATGGATCGGGTTTATCGACAGTGATGACTGGGTAACAGCGGATTTTTATGAAAAGCTTCTTAATAAGGCCCGGGAAACTGGTGCAGATATGGTAGGATGTGACTATCATCTTACGGATGAGCACAGTATGAAAATTGGACACATTGTGCACAACAACAAAAGTGAACAGACAGGAGTTTTGACAAAAGAAAAATACCGTTCCCTGATTTTGGATGGCGGAAGTCTTGTAGTAAAGATTTATAAACGGCATATCATTTTGGATTATCCCAACCGCTTTCCGGAACATATTTTTTATGAGGACAATGCCATCAGTAATTCCTGGATGCTTAGGGCAAAACATTTTGAGTATCTGGAGGAACCTCTTTATTATTATTATCAGCATGATACTTCTACGGTTCATACCATTACAAAGAAGCGGTGCGAGGACCGAATGGAAGCGGCCAGGGTGATGGTCAGGGAGGCAAAGGAATTTAACTTTTTGGAGGAGTATTATCCGGAAATAGAAAGCAGCTTTACCACTTTGTTTTATGTGAATACTCTGTTTTCTTATATGGCGGGTGTTAAGAAAAAGGAGTATAGCTTCGTGAAAGCTTTGGGAAAGGAAATGAAGGAAACCTTTCCGGGGTTTATGGAGAACCCTTATTATCGGGAACGGGTTCATGACGAAGAGCGAAAGTTGATTGGAATGCATATGAAATCGACTTTGTATTTCATGCTGTATTATAAAGTGCTGTGGGGATATCGGAATCTGCGCAAAAGAGGGAGAGCATCTTGAAAAAGAGAATTTATGTTTGTCATACTTTTTATCATGTATATGTGTCCTGCCTGAAGGAATGTTATCTTCCGCTTTCTGAGCGCGGGAATGCTGATTTGGTACTGAGCACGATGTCTAATGACTTCGGGGATATGAAGGAGAGGGCGGAGGCCTCTGCTCTTTTTGATGAGGTATTCTGGTTCGACGAAAAAGAGGATGTGACTTTTCCGGAACTTGCCAAGTATCATGTAGACAGAGGAAATCTACTGATTAATATGCTGGCGCGTATCCGTTACACAAAGCTTCTTGGAAAAAAGCAGGAGCCTTATGTGCCGGTAGACTTTAAGAAATATCAGGAAGTTTATGTGTTTTGCGATTCTGACCCAATAGGGTATTACTTGAGTTATAAGAAGATTCCTTACCATGCATTGGAGGACGGGCTTGATTGTATCCGCTATTATGATACGGCAAGATATGACAACAAAGGGCATTTTAAGCTGAAAGCCTTTTTATCCTCTTTGAATTTGATTTTTATCCAGAACGGTTATGGAAAATACTGTATTGATATGGAGGTTAATGATATTTCTGTCTGTCCTTATCCCTGTAAGAAGTATGTGGAACTTAAGAGGGAGATGCTGGTGGAGCATTTAAGCGGACAGGATAAAGATGAGATTCTGGCTATTTTCCTGAAAAATATAGAAGAATTAAAGGAAAAGTTTGCTACCGGTAAAAACCATGAACACAAGGTTTTGATCCTCACAGAACCGCTATGCTCTTTGGATATTAGAGAGCGGATATTTAGGGATGTGATCGAAGAACAGGGACAAGGGGCGCAGGTGATCTTAAAACCCCATCCCCGTGATCTGCTTGATTATGAAAAACTGTTTCCGGAATATATTGTTCTTGCGGGAAAGTTTCCGATGGAAGTCATGAATTTTATTCCGGGACTTACAGTGGACAAGGTTGTGTCAATTATGACGGTGCCGGATGGAATTCATTTTGCGAAGGAAGTTGTTTTTTTGGGAGAGGACTATATGGACCGCTATGAGGCAAGGGAACTGCATTGCCAGAATGAGCATCTTGAATAGTGAGTTTTAACTGTAATCATTAAAAGGGAAAGGGACAGATGTGTATGGGTTCATCAATTGCGATTATTACTGCCAGAGGCGGAAGCAAGCGGATTCCTCATAAGAATATCAAAGAATTCTGCGGGAAGCCGATCATAACCTATTCAATTGAGGCAGCGCTGCAGTCAGGATTATTTGACGAGGTCATGGTGTCTACGGATGATATTGAGATTTCCAGGATTGCAAGGGAGGCAGGCGCACAGGTGCCGTTTATGCGCAGCAGCGAAAGTGCAGGGGACTATGCGTCTACCGATGATGTGCTTATGGAGGTGCTGGAAACATATCGCGGGCAGGGCAGGGAGTTTGATACGTTTTGCTGCCTTTATCCTACGGCCCCATTTGTGACAGCGGAAAAGCTGAAAAGAGCAATGGAATTGCTGGAAAGGGCGGATTCGGTAATGCCTGTGGTAAAGTTTTCATTTCCACCCCAAAGGTGCATGGTGATGAATGAAGCCGGGGAACTTCACATGAAATGGCCGGAGCATGCCAAAACACGTTCTCAGGATCTGGAGCCATATTATCATGACTGTGGGCAATTTTATTTTTGCAAAACAGATCTTTTTATGAAATACAAGACTACCGATCTGACGCATATGGCGGCAATGGTGGTAAGTGAACTTGAGGTGCAGGATATTGATAACTTTGAGGATTGGGAAATTGCAGAGTTAAAATATCAAAAAATGATAAGCAAGAGGAAATGACATGAAAAAAGAGTTTCAAATCGGGAATAGAAAGGTTGGGATTGGACACCCTTGCTTTTGCGTAGCGGAGATGTCAGGGAATCATCTGAAGGATTATGGGAGAGCAGTGGAAATTATTCATGCTGCGAAGGAAGCAGGGGCAGATGCAATCAAGCTACAGACCTATACGGCAGATAGCCTATCCATAAACTGTGATAATGAATATTTTCAGATTCACGGCGGACTTTGGGATGGAATGACGGAGTATAAACTGTATGAGGAGGCGTCAACCCCTTGGGAATGGCAGCCGAAATTGCAGGAAGTAGCACAGAAGCTTGGTCTGGAATGTTTTTCATCCCCTTTTGACTTTGCTTCCGTGGATTTTATGAAGGAATGCGATATGCCAGCGGTAAAGATAGCATCTTATGAGATCAATGATATCCCGTTGATACGCAAGGCAGCCGGAATGCATAAACCGATGATATTTGCAACAGGGGTTGCCCATGCTTCTGATATTGAGCGAGCTCTTAAAGTGTGCAGCGAAGAGGGAAATGATGAGGTTATGCTTTTAAAATGTGTTTCCGCTTATCCTACACCTTACGAGGAAATTAATTTGAGAATGATTCCCACTCTGGCTGAAACATATGACTGCCTGGTGGGCTTATCTGATCATTCGATGGGAAGTGTTGTACCGGTTGGGGCAGCAGCATTGGGAATTAAAATGGTAGAAAAGCATTTGACCTTAAGACGGTCGGACGGTGGCCCGGATGGGGCTTTTTCCATGGAACCGGAAGAATTTAAGAAGATGGTTGAGGATATTCGTATCATTGAGAAAGCGTTGGGTGAATCGGAATACGGGTTGACCGAAACGCAGGAAAAAGAACGTAACGGTTCCAGATCCCTGTTTGTGGTAAAAGATATTAAGGCAGGAGAAAAGATCTCTCCTGAAAATGTGCGTTCCATCCGGCCTCATAACGGACTTCATACGATGTATTATGAGGAAATCATGGGAAAAACGGCGGTCTGTGACATTCAAATGGGAACGCCCCTTGCGTGGGACCTAATTAGATGAAGGGGCTAACGTTTAGCTTGTGTATGCGCATATAAGACGGCCGCGCCGATTAAATAACTCCTCTCGTCAGCACGCTCGATAAAGCGTTCGCGAATGGCTTCCTTAAGGAGTTATTTTAATCGGTGCTGGGTTATCAAATGACGCAAAGCTCAACTGAGAACTCGGTTAGGGTCAAATGTTCCACACCTCTGGCGGACAGCCGGACAGTAGGTTGAGTGGCTATAGCGGAGTCATTAGGTGGCTTTTCGTTAGCCAGTAACTTAAAACCCGGATAGAAATCAAATTCTTTAGGAGCCCTTTAAAAAGCGTCAGCACTTAGTGAGGTTTTTTCGAACTTAGTGCTGCTACGCTTTTTATAGCGCGAGAGCATGGCGACGTAGAATTTGATTTCTATCCGGGTTTTCGTATTTCTCTGTGAAACCCAACTAAACGTTAACTTAATGGTGCTGGTCTGGCTATTCTATCCGCATCATCATCAAATCCGTATATTTTAACATACAAATTCCTTCTTCATAGTTTCCCGCGTCCGATTTATTTTCTCTGCCGGAAAGGTTTTCGGCGATCAAATGCGGAAAATCTATACCGCAGTTGTAGGCATGAGGATAACCGCCGCCGAAACGTGGGTTGATTT
>CAMWJC010000068.1 GCA_947174495.1 uncultured Lachnospiraceae bacterium
ATAATATTCAATTATCAATCAAAAGCACTATAAAGAGTTTAAAAAGAATCCCTCAATTTATTGAAATATATTTCACACTCCGTGTATAATAAGAACAAACAATACAGGCGTTGGAAGGTTACGGAAAGGAATTATATGCTTTTATTTCATGGAAGTAATGTAGTTGTTTCTGAGCCAAGGTTGATTCAACAGAATCGTTTTCTGGATTTTGGCTTTGGATTTTACACAACAACAAATCAAAAACAGGCGATGGCCTTTGCTGATAAGGTATACAAACGCCGAAAGGAAGGTGGCAGGATCGTCAATATTTATGAAATTAATGAGAAGAAAGCATTTGAGGAATGTTCCGTTTTGCGTTTTGATGCTCCTGATGAGGCGTGGCTTGACTTTGTATCAAGAAACAGATTAGGAAACTATCAGGGAGATTCATATGATTTTGTGTATGGTCCGGTTGCGAATGATGATGTTTATACAACACTTACTCTCTACTTTGCTGGTGCATTAACGAAAGAGCAGACGTTAGAGACATTACGCATTAAAAACCTTTATAATCAATTGGTACTGAAATCGGAACGAGCATTGAGTTGTCTGAAATATATTGGCATTATGCCGGAGGAAGAATTCTATGGAACCTCAAAAGTTTGAAGCGATGTTGATTCTTATCATACCGCAAGTAATAGAACTGATTGCAGAGCGACTTTCCATGGATGAACTAACAGCATCGAAAGAATTTTATAATTCTGAAGTATATTCGCTTTTAGAAGAGGAAGATACAAAACTGTGGCACTTGAGTGCATTAGCATTATTCACTATGTTTCAGGAAGAAAAGGAAACGGGCACTATATCTTTCCCCGAGGAGGCATGACTATGAGCAGAGAAGGTAGGTTTCTAATCTATTGCATTGAAATATACAAGTCTGCGAAGGGACTAAATGGCAGGGAAGTTTCTTCGCTGTTTACCAGATACATGGTATGGGATTATGTGTATTCCTGTTTTGAAGCCCTGCACACCACAGGCGAGAATTACATTATAGAGGACATTGACTCTTACATTGAGGAGCAAAGACTAGTGATGAACGGATGAGGCTATCATCTGGACATCACTTTCTTTTTTCAGTATAATGTAGAAATACAATATGGCAGGTTATGGAAAGGTATGGTTATAAGCATGGAAGTTGTATTACGGAATCTGACAAAAAGGTTTCCCAGCCGTGACAGAAAGAATCACGAAGATGTGATTGCTGTCAATGACTTTAATTTTGAAATTCCGGACGGCAAGTTGATCGGGCTTCTCGGTCCTTCCGGCTGTGGAAAAAGCACCACGCTCAATTTGATCAGCGGACTGCAAAAGCCCACCAGCGGCAGAATATTTTTTGGAGAGGATGATGTGACGGAGCTTCCGCCGGAAAACCGGGGGATTGGGCTGGTATTCCAAAACTACGCGCTTTACCCGCACCTGACTGTGAAGCAGAATATTTTGTTCCCTCTTGAGAATCTTAAGGGAAAGGACAAGCTGACCAAGGCGGAAATGTTGGATAAGGCAATGGAAGCAGCAAAGCTGGTTCAGATCGACGAGCTGATGGACCGCAAACCTAAGGAGCTGTCCGGCGGGCAGCAGCAGCGTGTGGCGATTGCCCGGGCGCTGGTGAAAATGCCAAAGGTTCTTCTGCTTGACGAGCCGCTTTCCAATCTGGATGCCCGCCTGCGGCTGCAGACCAGAGAGGAGATCCGGAGGATTCAGAGAGAAACGAAAATCACAACGATTTTTGTCACTCATGATCAGGAAGAGGCAATGAGCATTTCGGATATGATTGTGGTGATGAAAGAAGGAATTGTGCAGCAGATTGGCAAACCTCAGGAGGTTTACGACAGTCCTGCCAATTTATTTGTTGCAAAGTTTCTTGGGACACCGCCTGTCAATGTTTTTGAGGGACAGGTGAAAGGCGGCAGACTTTTGATAGGGGAAGAAGACGTTATGGAAGCGGGAGAAGTGCCTGATCAGGAGGTGTATGTGGGAATACGGCCGGAGGGCTTCCGGTTACAGGAAGACGGAGAGTTTAGCTGTAAACTGAACCGTGTGGAGGTCATGGGACGGGATATCAGCATGGTTTCCGAAAATAAGGCGTCCTTAAATTCCACGATCCGCGCAATCATTGGCACGGAAAATGAAATTAATATGGATCAGTATAAGGAGAATACTTCGGTGCGGTTTCATCTTTTACCCCATAAGGTATTCCTTTTCCATAAAGAGACAGAAGAAAGAATCTATTTCGGGGAGCGCTGATTATGAATAAGAAAAAGTTGTTTGACAGCAGTCTGAAGGGCTGGCTGTATCTTTTACCGGCGATGCTCTTTTTGATCGTCTTTATGGTGTATCCGCTAATCGATGTGTTTATTTATTCTTTTGAGGAAGGGTATAATTCCGCCTCTCAGACCTACTTTGGGGTAGGCGGCTACAATTATTCTTACGTTCTGCATGATCCTTACTTTTTGCAGGCGGTAAAGAATACTTTTATTCTGGTTATTATTACAGTTCCACTGTCAACGGGGATTGCGCTCCTGATCTCTACTGGGATAAATTCCATTAAGCCTCTCAGGGATCTATTCCAGACGGTTTACTTTTTGCCATATGTGACCAATACGCTGGCGGTAGGCCTGGTGTTTATGATTTTATTTAAAAAGACGGCGTATTCGGACGGGCTGATCAACCTGCTGATCACATGGTTTGGTGGTAGCAGCGTAGACTTTATTGACGGACCTTATTGGGCGAAGATGTTTGTCTTATGCTTTTATACGATCTGGGTGGTCATGCCGTTTAAGATCCTGATTTTGACCAGTGCGCTTTCATCGGTGAATCAGGAATATTACAATGCGGCGAAGGTGGACGGCACGTCCAAATTCAGGACATTTATGCGGATCACGCTTCCCATGATCTCCCCTATGATTTTTTATCTGATCATCACGGGATTTATCGGTGCGTTTAAGGCATACAGTGATGTGGTGGCTCTGTTCGGAACGGATTTAAATGCAGCAGAGATGAATACCATTGTGGGTTATGTTTATGATATGCTGTATGGGGACAGCGGCGGTTATCCATCCTACGCATCGGCAGCGGCAATCATACTATTTGCTATTGTGCTTACGATTACATGTATCAATCTGTTGATCAGCAAAAAGAATGTTCATTATTAAAGATAAGAATGGAAATGAATGATGGAAAACGGGACTGACTACAAAAAAATAGAAAAGACTGCCAAAAGGAAGAAAACCGTGGTAAGTACAGTTACTTATGTGCTTTTGACGGTATGGGCGGTTATTGTTTTATTTCCTTTTTACTGGATGATCTTAACATCGCTGAAAAGCTATGGAGCATACAACTCGGAGTATATTCCAAAGTTTTTTACGTTATCTCCTACTTTACAGAATTATGCGGATGCCTTCACAACGGTTTCGCTTGGAAGGTATCTGATCAATACGACGATTTTTACGGTGGTGACAACTGCGATTATGCTGTTTGTAATTACCTTTGCGGCATTTGCTTTTGCAAGGCTTGACTTTAAGGGGAAAAATATTGCGTTTCTTGTTTTTCTTTCTCTGATGATGATTCCCAATGAGCTTGTGATCATCACCAATTTTGTTACGGTTACCAATCTGGACATGAGAAATTCGTTCCCTGGGCTGATTCTGCCTTCTGTCACTTCGGTGTTTTATATTTATCTTTTAAAGGAGAATTTCGAGCAGATTCCGGACAGTCTTTATTTTGCGGCAAAGGTGGATGGAACTTCGGATTTGAAATATCTCATGAAGGTGATGATTCCGATATCCAGGCCTACGCTGATCACCATAACCATATTGAAGGTGATCGAGTGTTGGAATTCGTATGTGTGGCCAAGGTTGATCACCGACGATGAGAATTACTTTCTGGTGTCAAACGGAATTCAGGAGATTCGGGAAAACGGCTTTGGACGTGAAAACATTCCGGCAATGATGGCAGCGGTAGTGGTGATTTCGGTTCCTCTGATCGTTTTGTTTTTGATATTCCGGAAGAAGGTAATGGAAGGGGTATCCAGAGGAGGAACAAAAGGATGAGCAGAAAATTTTTGTCATTGGCAGCTCTTATGCTTTGCGGAATATTTTTGTTGACCGGATGCCACGGTCAGGCAGGAATGAATGCTTTTGAGATTCCGGAGGAGTTTGATCTTTCCAGAGAATATGAAATCACATTTTGGGCAAAGAACGATACCAACAAAACCCAGACGGCGATTTATGAGAAGGCCATTGCGGATTTTAAAGAGCTGTATCCCAATATTAAGGTAAACTTACGTCTGTATACGGACTATGGCAAGATTTATAATGATGTGATCACGAATATTGCCACCAATACCACACCTAATGTCTGCATCACCTATCCGGATCATATTGCGACCTATCTGACGGGAAGTAATCAGGTGGTGCCGCTGGAGGATTTGTTTGCGAATACAAGGTACGGTCTTGGAGGAAGCGAGGTTCGATTTGACTCGCCGAAGGCTGAGGAAATTGTTCCCCAATTTTTAGAGGAATGCGCTTTTGGAGGGCACTATTATGCGCTTCCCTACATGCGGTCTACGGAGGCATGTTATATTAATAAGACTTATGTAGAAAAATTGGGATATGAATTGCCAGAAACGTTGACCTGGGATTTTATCTGGGAGGTTTCGGAAGCAGCTATGGAAAAAGATATAGACGGCAATTTCTCAGTTAATGGACAGAAGGTATTGATTCCGTTTATTTATAAATCTACCGACAATATGATGATTCAGATGCTGAAGCAGCAGGGAGCCGGATATTCTACGGACGACGGGGAGATTTTGCTTTTTAATGACACCACGGAAGAGCTTTTGGCGGGTATTGCAGAGCATGCTGCAAACGGCGCTTTTTCCACCTTTAAGATTTCAAGCTATCCTGCTAACTTTTTAAATGCAGGACAGTGTATTTTTGCCATAGATTCCACCGCGGGAGCAACGTGGATGGGAACGGATGCACCCTTATGCGATATCAGCGCGGATAAGATTGTAAGCTTTGAGACGGAAGTCATGACGATTCCCCAGTTTGATACTTCTAATCCCCAGATGATCTCCCAAGGCCCTTCGGTCTGTATCTTTAATAAAAAAGATCCCCAGGAGGTTATGGCTTCCTGGCTGTTTACACAGTATTTGCTGACTAATCAGGTGCAGATTGCATACGCGGAGACAGAAGGGTACGTTCCGGTAACGTTAAAGGCTCAGGAATCGGCGGAATATCAGGATTATCTGTCCAGAGGCGGCGAAAACGACACCTTATATTATGATGTAAAGATTAAGGCAGCAGAACTTTTGCTGGACAATGTGGATCATACTTTTGTCACGCCGGTATTTGTAGGATCAACGTCTCTTCGGGACGCTTCCGGACAGCTGATTGAAAATACGGTAAAGTCAGTCCGAAGAGGGCAGGCAGTTGATGATGCCTATATTGGCAAGCTTTACAACGATATAACATCTCTGTACCGTCTGGATCAGATTGGGGCCGGAGCAGGTCTTGTTTCTTCTGGCAAAGCAGATCTGGGGAAACTGCCAAAAACATCAGTGATTTTGTTAGTGTCTCTGGCAGGGGTCTGGATATTGATTCTCTTATATGTGGTCATTCAAGCAGTAAAAAAGAAAAGAAATCAGTAATAATGCTATTGATTTCTTGAAAATTTCATGTATACTTATTTTGTTGTTGACTAACAATTTTGCAAATTACACAGTGAAATCAAAGAGGAGAAAAAAATGAAAAAGATTACATCGTTATTGTTGGTATTGACACTCGTGCTTGCTCTTGCAGGATGCGGTTCTAAAGGCGGAAAATCCACAGGTGATGCGGATGTAAAGTCAGAAGGCGTCATGACTTATGATGAGTATGTGGCAGCAGCGCTGGATACTGAAGTCGTAGTAGAGACTTATGTACAGGCTAAGCAGTCATGGTGGGATGACAAAGCTACTGTTTATACCCAGGATAAGGACGGCGCTTACTTTGTTTATAACATGGCTTGTTCCGAAGCGGATTATGCAAAACTGACTCCCGGAACCAAGATCAAGGTGACTGGTTATAAGGGCGAATGGTCCGGCGAAGTTGAAATTATGGATGCAACCTTTGAAATTGAAGATGGAAATTACGTTGCAAAAGCAGAAGATGTTACTTCACTTCTTGGATCAGACGATCTGATCAAACATCAGAATAAATTCGTATCCTTCAAGGGTATGACTGTTGAGGCGGCAGGAAAGGATGAGAGCGGAAACGACGTAGCATACCTTTACAGCTGGGATGGTTCAGGGCAGGACGGAGACGACTTGTACTTTAATGTTTCTCTGAATGGAAATACTTATACTTTTACCGTAGAGTCTTATCTGTGTGATAATACCACGGATGTTTATACAGCAGTAAAAGCTTTAAATATCGGCGACAAGATTGACATGGAAGGCTTCTTATATTGGTATGAGGGCGTAAATCCTCACATTACTTCTGTAAAAGCAGCAAAATAATCTGAAACAGTAATTATACCCTGAATGTCAGACTTTATCTGGTATTCAGGGTGTTTTGCGTTAAATAGGAAGTTTTATCCGAACATAAGGGATGTAGGACTATGAAGGAAAGAGGAAAGCGAAAAAGGTATATACCGCTTATATTTGGAGAAATAGCAGCATTATTATTCATTGCTTATGTAATTCTCTGCTTTGAAGCGGACAGTGAGCATATATTGCCGGGAACGGTGGTAAATGGTAAAGATCTGAGCGGCATGACTTGGGAAGAGGCGTCAGCAAAATTGAGTAAAGATGCGGATGTCAGGAAAAGAGAAGCTGTGATCAGGATCGCTTTTGACGGGGAAATATATACGGTAGCGGTTGGCAATGCGATGGAATTTGACGGAGATACATTGGCGAGAGAAATTCTGGAACGAAGCAAGAACGGTTTCTGGAGGGGAGGAATCACTTATCTTAGTGCTCTTTTGAGAGGATATGAAATGGAAGTATTGCCGGAGATAAAGAGTATGGATGCCCTTTACAAGGAGATGGAGGCTTCCGGCCTTTCGGAGGCTGATAATACGATCCAGACATCTTATCAGAAGGATGGGGACCGTCTGGTTTTTCAAATGGGCACTGCCGGAGAGTCTGTTGATGCCGGGAAGCTTGCAGAAGAAATTCTTGAAACGGTCAGGACGGAAAATTATCATAGAATCATCGAATGCCCCAGGACTTCCGGTGTGGTAAGACCGGTGGATTTGGAACAGGTATATCAGGAAATTCATGTAGATATGGCAAATGCCACACTGGATCCTTCTGATAATTATGAGATTGTGGAAGGAATTCGGGGTATCAGCTTTGATCGGGAGAAGACGCAGAGGATTTTAGATGCTGCGGGGGAGGGAGATACGGTCAGTATTGATCTTATTTATACGGAACCGGAAATTTCGGCGGAAGACCTGGCGGAAAATCTTTTTATGGACTTGCTTGGATCTTATTCCACAAAGGTGACAGGATCTTATAACCGCCTTTTTAATATTCAGCTTGCCGTAGAAAAATGTGAAGATACGATTTTGCTTGCAGGGGAGGAATTTTCCTTTAATGATACGGTGGGGGATCAGAATGAGGAGACCGGTTTTCTGATTTCATCTGGGGTGGAAAACGGCAAGGTGGTTCCGGCATATGGCGGCGGTATCTGTCAGCTTTCTTCTACTATGTTTCTGGCAGCCTTGTATGCGGATCTGGAGATTGTGGAACGTTGGAATCATGATCTGGTTGCCAGATATGTTCCGGCAGGACTGGATGCCGCAGTTGCCTGGGGAGAGCTTGATTTTCGAATTGCAAATAATACGGATTATCCGATAGAAATGGAAATTATCAATGCAAACGGGTATTTGACGGTAAACTTGTGGGGTACAAAGACAAGTGACAAAACCGTGGAGCTGGAAAGGGAAACCGTAAGTTCTGCAGGGGAACCTTTGGAGGTGCTTGCGTACCGAATTGTATATGATTCGGAGGGCAATCAGATACGCAGAGAGCAGATTACCCATAGTAAATATGTGTAATGTCAGGATGTAGGCTTACGCAGGGGGCATTGCGACATGCTGATTTTGTTACGTAAAATATTCAGACCGCAGTCCTCCAGATAATCCTGCAGAATAGGAAGAGACTGGGAGGAGGTGGGACCGATTATTATTTCACCTACCAGATCTACCAGATGCATTTGCAGCTTACCACACATGCGGTTCAAATCCAGGGGGTAATACTTTTTAATTCGGCTCGTGGATACATGATATTTGGGTTCTACGGCAAATTCGTTTAATATAAATGGTGAGACTACCAGACGGAATTCCCGCTCGCTTGCAAAAGAAGGATGCTTGAAGGCGGCGGACTGCACCCAGGCATCATTCATAAGCTCCTGTAGTTGGGGAAGATTTTCAGAGAATTCCTGCGCTTCTTTGATAACCTGATAGAACTCGTCAACAAGGCGATGTTCATGCATATCTTCCTGATAATACACTTCCTGAAGGGAAGCAATGCCGCCCACTATTTTCTGCATCAGATTTTCGTGAAAAGCAATGCAGACCCCTTGTCCAAGATGCCCATATCTTTCCCACTGGGCTGCATCATCGCGATAGCGTGAAAAGCAGGCTGCATATGCAGAATAATGAAATTCCTCGGCCATTTCCTTTTGAAAAAAAGCTTCGGTTCTGCGGATTTTTTCTTGTTCTCCATCGAAATTTAATTTATCAATAACTGCTTTACAAATGCCTTTCATAAATAACCGCATTTCAGAAGCGTCATTCATGTTGAGAATATTGTTAAGTCTAAGTTCCGCACAGCGGATGATTCCGTCAAATGCAGCAAAATCCGTATAATGGTACAGCATGATCGGCCTCCAAAGATTATAAGAGATAAAAAAGCATCTTGGCGTATGCCTTGATGCTTTTAGCGGAGTCGGAGGGATTCGAACCCTCGTGCCCCGGAGGGCTAACGCATTTCGAGTGCGCCCCGTTATGACCACTTCGATACGACTCCGTGTAACTCTACTCATTATACTGTTTTCAAAATTACAAGTCAATCCTTTAAATTTGCTGGTTGTAGATAATCTTTAAATTAGGTATAATAGAAAAAGATATGTATCAAAATCGGAGTTCATGAAAACTAAGACAAGGAGGAACGTGAAAGTGAAGAGAATTGGTATGTTAACAAGCGGCGGTGATTGCCAGGCATTAAATGCAGCGATGAGGGGTGTAGTCAAGTGCCTTACGAACAGCAAAGAGGATGTTGAGATCTATGGTTTTCTGGAAGGCTATAGAGGACTGATTTATGGAAACTTCCGGATGCTCACGGGCAGGGACTTTTCCGGTATTCTTACCAAGGGCGGCACCATTCTCGGAAGCTCCCGTACTCCTTTTAAGACCATTAAAGACCCTGATGAGAACGGGCTGGATAAGATTGATGCAATGAAGCAGAATTTTTATAAGCTTCGTTTGGATTGTCTGGTGATTCTGGGTGGAAACGGGACACATAAAACTGCAAACCTTTTGAGAGAAGAGGGATTAAATGTGATCACTCTTCCCAAAACCATTGACAACGATCTTTGGGGAACCGATATGACCTTTGGTTTCCAGAGTGCGGTGGATATTGCGACCGATGCCATCGATTGTATCCATACAACGGCAGCATCTCATGGCAGAGTGTTTATCGTGGAAGTTATGGGACATAAAGTAGGATGGCTTACCCTGAATGCAGGTATGGCAGGAGGGGCGGACATTATCCTGATCCCGGAAATCCCTTATGATATCAAGAAAGTTGTGAACAAAATTGAGGAGCGCAACAAAAACGGCAGCAGATTTACTATTCTTGCAGTGGCAGAAGGTGCAATTTCCAAAGAAGACGCAAAGCTCTCCAAGAAGGAATATAAAGAAAAGATGAAAAATTACAAGTTCCCCTCTGTTTCTTATGAGCTTGCGGACCAGATACTGAAGAAAACAGGGCATGAAGTGAGAGTTACCGTTCCCGGGCACACACAAAGAGGCGGAAGTCCCTGTCCTTATGACAGAGTATTTGCAAGTCGTCTTGGCGCAGAAGCCGGCGAGTTGATTTTGAAAGGGGAATATGGCTTCATGGTAGGATACAAAAACCGTGAAGTAGTTAAAGTACCGCTTGAAGAAGTAGCGGGTAAGCTGAAGATGATCTCCCCCGATGCATCGATCGTAAAAGAAGCAAAGCTTTTGGGAATCAGCTTTGGTGATTAACAGGGTGTTTACAAACACCATGGAAGGATAGAACAGATATGTCATATACAGCCCTTTACAGAAAATTCCGACCTGCTGCATTTGAAGATGTGAAGGGACAGGATCATATTGTTACAACACTGAGAAATCAGATCAAGGCAGAGCGCATTGGTCATGCTTACCTTTTTTGCGGAACACGGGGAACCGGAAAGACTACCATTGCAAAAATATTTGCAAAAGCAGTTAACTGTGAAAATCCCAGAGAAGGCAGCCCATGCGGAGAGTGTGCCATTTGCAGAGCAATTTCCGCAGGGGCAAGCATGAATGTGATAGAAATTGATGCGGCCTCCAATAACGGCGTGGATAACATTCGGGAAATTGTGGATGAAGTGTCTTACTCTCCTGCAGAAGGGAAGTATAAGGTCTATATTATTGATGAGGTCCATATGTTGTCTACGGGTGCGTTTAATGCACTCCTAAAGACGTTGGAGGAACCGCCTTCTTATGTGATTTTTATATTGGCAACAACAGAAGTGCACAAGATTCCAATTACAATTTTATCCAGGTGTCAGAGGTATGATTTCAAAAGGATCAGTATTGATACTATATCGGATCGTTTGAAAGAATTGACTCAAAAGGAGCAGGTTCAGATTGAGGAAAAGGCTGTCCGCTATATTGCCAAAACTGCTGACGGTTCCATGAGAGATGCGTTAAGCCTATTGGATCAGTGTATAGCTTTTCATTTTGGACAGGAGCTTACCTATGACAAAGTTCTGGAGGTACTGGGAGCGGTGGATACGGAAGTTTTCAGCAGACTCCTTCGGATTGTGCTTAATGGAAATGTAACGGGTGCCATCGGCCTTTTGGAAGAAATCATTGTACAGGGCAGGGAACTGACTCAGTTTATTTCTGACTTTACGTGGTATTTGAGAAATCTGCTTCTTGTTAAAACCGCCGATGGAATAGAGGATATTATTGATGTGTCAACTGAGAACCTGGCACGGCTTAAGGAAGAGGCACAGATGGCGGAAAATGATGTAATCATGCGCTATATTCGTGTCTTGTCAGAACTTTCCGGGCAGGTTCGCTATGCCGCTCAAAAGCGAATTATGGTGGAGATCGGTCTGATCAAGCTTTGCAGGCCTTCCATGGAAACGGATACACAGTCGCTTACCGACCGCATCAGACAAATTGAAGACAAGTTAGAGAGCGGTAGTTTTACGGTTGCATCTGCCCCGGCAGGCATAAATGATGTTAAGGCAGAGACTAAACCCGCTGTTAAGATGGAGCTTCCGACGGCAATACCAGAAGATGTGGAGCAGGCAGTTGGCAGGTGGTCTATGCTCGTTTCGCAGGCGGCCATGCCTATGAAGGCTTATTTGAAATCGGCATATCCCAGTCTTGCGGGAGATGGCAGTATGCTTATCGTGGTAGAGGATGGACTACCGGCAGATTATTTTAGGGAACAGTCCCATAAGGAGGAGTTGGAAAACCTGATTTCAGAATCTGTGGGAAAAGAGATCCGGGTCACTGTGCAAAGTTTGCAGCAGGGGAGAGATCCACGAGATACATTTCCTGATCTGACGCAGGTGGTCAGTCAGGCAATTAACATGGAAATAGAAATAGAAGAAATGGAGGACTAAAATGGCAAAGCGCGGAGGATTTCCGGGGGGGATGCCCGGCAACATGAATAATCTGATGAAGCAGGCTCAGAGAATGCAGCGCCAGATGGAGGAGAATCAGAAAGAACTGGAGGCAAAGGAATTTACTGCTAAAGCCGGGGGCGGAGCTGTAGAAGTTACTGTGACCGGTAAGAAGGAGGTCACAAAAGTAAAGCTTTCGCAGGAGGTTGTGGATCCGGATGACATTGAAATGCTGGAGGATCTTGTTATGGCGGCAGCGAATGAGGCTCTTCGTATGGCAGAAGAAGCCAGCTCTGAGGCGATGAATAAGATGACAGGCGGATTAGGATTGGGAGGAGGACTTCCCTTCTAATGGATTTGTACAGCGGGCATATTAATAAGTTAATAGATGAATTGTCCGGACTGCCGGGAATTGGGTCAAAGTCTGCACAAAGACTGGCATTTCACTTAATCAATATGCCGAAGGATAAAGTAAACAAGTTGGCAAAAACGATACTGGAAGCAAAAGAAAATGTCAGATATTGTGAGAAGTGTTTTACACTGACCGATCATGAAATCTGTCCGGTGTGTGCGAATTCAAAACGGGACCACGGTACGATTATGGTTGTGGAAAATGCAAGGGATTTGGCGGCTTATGAAAAGACAGGGAAGTATGAGGGTGTTTACCATGTTCTTCATGGCGCTATTTCTCCTATGTTGGGAATCGGACCGGGAGATATTCGGCTGAAGGAATTGATTGCCCGTTTGGAGGGAGATGTATCGGAAGTGATTATTGCAACCAATTCCAGTCTGGAAGGGGAAACCACGGCAATGTACATCAGCAAGCTGATCAAGCCCACAGGTATCAGAGTAACAAGGATCGCCAGTGGGGTTCCGGTGGGCGGAGACTTGGAATACATTGATGAAGTAACGCTTCTGCGGGCGTTAGAAGGCAGAACAGAACTATAAAAGAAGACAAGAGGTATTGCGATGAATAGGGAATTGTTTGGAAAGACAGCAGATGGAAAAGAAATTTATAAGTATTGGATGGAGAATTCAAATGGGATGAAAGCCGGAGTAATTAACTACGGTGCTATTCTTGTGAATCTTTTTGTTCCGGATAAAAATGGAAATGTGGATGATGTGGTACTTGGTTATGATACGTTGGAAGAATATGTTGAAAAAGGGAACTTTTTTGGCGCTACTGTAGGACCAAATGCAAACCGCATTGGAGGAGCCAGCTTCGAGCTTGACGGAGCGCGTTATCAGTTGGAGGTTAATGATGGAGTAAACAATCTTCACAGTCATTCGACCGAAGGGTATCATGCCAGAATTTGGGAAGCAAAAGAGGATCAGGGGAGCGTAACCTTTTTCCTGGAGGATGCAGATGGAAATATGGGATTCCCGGGGAATAAAAGGGTGTGGGTAACCTACACATTGACGGAAGATAACGAACTTAAGATTCATTATCAGGTACAGAGTGACAAAAATACGATCATTAATATGACAAATCATTCCTATTTTAATTTGGCAGGTCATGATAAAGGAGCAATTTATGATCATATATTGAAATTGAAAGCATCTCATTACACGCCAATTGTTATGGGGGCAATTCCAACCGGTGAAATAGCTGCAGTGGCAGGAACACCTTTTGATTTTACAGAAGGAAAGAGGGTCGGAGAGGAAATTGATGCCGATAACGAACAACTAAAAATGACCAACGGATATGATCATAACTGGGTGATTGATGGTGCGGACGGCAGTCTCCAGAAATTTGCAGATGTGACGGAACCGGTATCGGGACGGCATATGGAGGCGTTTACCGATCTTCCGGGAGTGCAGATCTATGCCGGAAATGGCATGAGCAGACAGAAAGCAAAAGGAAATGCAACCTATGATTTCAGAGGTGGCATTTGTCTGGAGACACAGTATTATCCGGATACGGCAAATAAACCGGAATTCCCATCAGCGGTTTTTGGACCGGATAGGGAATATGACAGCACAACAATTTATAAATTTAGTTAAGTGAAAGTACTGATTGCCTGAGAGATATAAGATACGTGTCTCATGTCTTTCAGGCATTATTTTGACGATGAATTAAGGAACTGCTCATCTTTTATTTATGATAGACTGAAAGAAAGTCAGTGGGAAGGGAGAGCAGGAGTGAAAATTCCGGATATCGTAAGGCGGATTGGTTGTGTCGATGAAACGAATCGTGTATACATAGAAGACTACGTATATAGTTATCTAAATGGACTTCAGGCAAAAACAGATATTTTTCCGCTTAGGGCGGCTTTGTTTGGGCATGTTATTCGAAAAGAAAATGCATGTTTTTATATGATCTATGGTGCAAGCTGTGTAGTAGAAGAGCTTGAGTACGGCAGGAATGAAGAACAGATTCGAAAAGAATTTTTTGAAGACTATGAACTGATCGGATACGTTAACATCATCAAAAATAAACAGTCGGTGCCGGAACCCGGTAAGGGATATTTTGTTTTTTACGAGTCAAATGAGGCAATGCAGAATTATCTATCCTTCTGCTATGAAAGAGAAACGAAGATAAAGAAAAAAGACAAAATGAGTGGGAAGTTCACATATTCTTGTCATGGAAAAAAAAAGAATATGTGTCGGGAATCTGACCCGGCAGATTTTTACTTTGGTAGGTGTGATCATCTTGGCAACGGCAGTATGTGCCGTTAACGATTATGATAAAATGCATGGTTTTGTTGAAATGGCAGGAGACGCGGCCCACATGCTGGAAATGGAAGGGTGACCGACTCAAAAGGACAAATGGCACAACGAAAGATTTGGAGATATCGGTATGGCCAATATACGAGATTATTTGAAAGAAAGAGAAAGGCGGAAGGAAGCCGCTCCTAAAATTGATTATAAAGAAAAAATTCGGAGTCACAAACTGACGATTTTTTACAGAGTTATTCTTGGCATTGCATTGATTATAGCGATTATTGTGTTTTTATATGTGCAATGGAGAGATAAAGTCTTTACGGAAAGCCTAGTGACGGGAACAGCACCGATTACCATCGTTCAGGGCGCTGATGTGAAAAATCTGGGTGGGAATATCCTGCTGTACAGTAAGGATGGAGCAAGCTGCGTGGACGCAAGGGGAAAAGCTGTGTGGAACAGAACCTATGAGATGCAGACTCCTATGCTCTCGATTTCCGGACAGACAGCGGCAATTGGCGATTATAACGGACGATCTATTTATGTGATGGACAAAAGTGGAGAAAAAGGAACGATCAATACGAACCTTCCGATCAGGGACTTTTGTGTTTCTGACAACGGTGTTGTAGCAGCTGTTTTAGATGACTCTAATTTAGTTCGAATCAATCTTTATAATGGAAATGAAAATACGGAGGAAACTATTGCCAGTGGGACAGCGCGTATGGATAAAAGCGGCTATCCGATGAGCATTTCCTTAACGCCCAATGGGAAAATCATGGCAGTGGCTTATTTATATGTAGATAGTGGAAATATGAAGTCTTCCGTTGCATTTTATAATTTTGGAGAAGTGGGAAAAAATGAGACAGATAATTATGTCAGCGGATATGATTATTTGAACACAGTGATTCCCTATGTGCGCTTTATGGACAATGACTCCGCGTTTGCCGTTTCGGATGACAGAATTGTGTTTTTTTCAGGATCGGAAAGACCTACAAACATCGCTTCTAATCTTTTGGAAGAGGAAATACAGAGTATTTATTATAATGAAAATTATGTAGGACTTGTGTTTAATAATCAGAGCGGGGAGTCGGCCTACCGATTAGATGTATACAACAGCACAGGCAGTAAGGTCGGTTCTCAGTTTTTTGATATTGATTACACAGATATTGTTTTCAGTAGGGACCAGATTATTATTTACAGTGACACAGAATGTCAGATCAGTAATATTAAGGGAGTGGATAAATTTGTTGGAAATTTTGAGAAAAATACTTCTTTATTAATACCGACAAGTTCTGTGTATAGATACGTTATAGTAACAGCAGATTCAGTAGATACGATAGAACTTAAATAGGAAAAACAAATGTATTATATTGCGCTGATTATAATTGCATTAATATTTATATGGAGAGTTACGACGGGATTTCGAAAGGGAATGGTTCAGGAGATTGTTTCATTGATCGCCATGGCTGTTGCAGGAGTTTGTATTTTTCTGATCATGGGAGCGGTAGGGAATTACCTGAACCATGAAATTGGGAAAATGGTTCAGATCATAGTCGTACTTTTTGCAGTGTGTCTTGTGTACCGACTGGTGCATATTTTGTTTACGTCTCTGGAACTGATCTCAAAGCTTCCAATTATTAAGGGAGTAGACAAATTGTTGGGGGCTCTGGTTGGATGTGTGGAAGCGGCACTGATCGTGGGCATACTGGTATATTTGTTAAAAAACTGGGGATTATCATTTCTTACATAAGAGCAAAAGTGGAGGAATGAGTGCTCCTTAAAAAAGGCATTTTTTTAAATTAAAAATTTTAAAAATCTGTTGACAAGAATTGGTACATCTGCTATTATATGAAAGTCGCACGTCTG
>CAMWJC010000069.1 GCA_947174495.1 uncultured Lachnospiraceae bacterium
AGGTAAGATGTTTAATATATTGATATGCGATGATGAGCCCGTAACATGTTCATACATTGAAGATACACTTTGCAATTATGCGCAAAAAAACGGTATTGCCATGAATATTGAAATATTTTATACAGGAAAAGCATTATTTGAGTTTATCAATCAAAACAGTGGTACTGATTTATTATTTCTGGACATAGCATTACCTGATATCAATGGAGCTGACATAGGGAAAGAATTGCGGAAAAATATAAATAATGAAACCATTCAGATTGTATTTATTTCTGCAAAAGAAAAATATGCCATGCAGCTTTTTAAAGCAAGGCCATTTGATTTTCTTATTAAGCCTTTAGATACAGATATGATCATAGATGTCTTTGAAAATTACAGAAGCGTATATGGACGGAGCCAAAATTATTTTGAATATAAAGTTGGGAAAAGCACAGAAAAAATCATTGCGTCAGAAATTATGTATTTTATGTGTGAGCAAAGAAAAATATGCATTGTTACAAGCAAAGAGAGAAAGTATTTTTATGAAAATATGAAAGAACTCCATAAGCAGATTTCATTAGAGGGGTTTTGGTCGGTACATTTCTCTTACATTATCAACGTGAGATATGTTAAACAGTTTAAGAAGAAAGAGATTATTATGTGTGATGACAGCCGAATACCTATAAGCAACACATATAAGAAGGAAATCACACAAAAGATAATGCAATTGAATGAGGGGGAAAATAAAGCATGATAGAGGTATTGTTTTACTTGTTTTTAAATGCACTTAGGATTTATACCATACATAGGTTTGTCGGGTTGTTTTTCCATAAAAGCAGTCAGCGGAGGTTCATGGTATATTACTACTTGGCATATTATGTAGTTAATAGCGCGGCTTATTTACTCGTGGATTTTGACAAGCTTAATTTGGCAATTAATGTGTTCGGGTTATTATTGGTTGTCATAGTGTCATATGAGGGAAACTATAAGAGAAAATTACTATCAGTTCTTGCAAGTATAGGGATGGCTCTTTTAACAGAAAATATTGCATGGGTAATCTTTCTTAAGGGGAAAGATGAGCAAATGCTTGAATATGCACTTTTCTTTTCGGTATTTGCATTGTTCCTTTTACAATTAATAATTGAAAAGACAATCAGATTTCATAAAGGGATTGAGCTTTCCTTTTATAAAGAGCTGCTTCTTATATTGACTTTTATTGGCAGCATGTTTGTTGCAAATGTATTAATCGAAGGATTCTATCATAATAAATTGCTATTGATAATATCTTTGTGTGTTTTACTTATGGTCAATATTGCAATATTTTATTTATATGAAAAATTGTTGGATGACTACGCAAAACAAAAAGAAGAGGAAATACACAGGTTACAACTGGTAATGTTTCAGAATCAATTAGAAATCATGCGTAGTGCGAATGATGTTTATAAAAACATGCGTCATGACATGAGACACCACACACTTATGCTTTCTGAGTATATTGGGAAGGGAGAAAAAGAAAAGGCACTAAAATATCTTGAAAAAATGAACAGCTATATAGAAACGGGCAGACAATATGTAGATACGGGAAATGAATGTATAGATAGTATCTTTAATTATGTAATTGATGAAGTAAACAAAATTGGAGGTAACATAAATACGGATATCAAAATAGGGGAAGACCTTTTGATTGATGATTTTGTTATTAATGTCATATTGAGCAATCTGTTAATTAATGCTTGTGAGGCAATTCAGAAGAGTAAGAAAAAAGAGATCAATGTATCCGTGCGGTTTGACAGAGGTGCTTTAAAAATCCGGGTCTGCAACACTTATGCTGGAACTATCATTAAAAACAGCAAGGGCTTTCAATCAACTAAGGAAAATAAAGAAGGACATGGAATCGGGCTTGCAAGTGTGCGCCAGTCTGTTGAGAGCTATGGCGGGGAAATGAAGATTGATTATACAGAAGAAGAATTTTGTGTAGATATACTTTTGTACCTATAAAAATCTAAATATATTAATAAGTTTCAGAAAGAGCAGCTGGGAATTCGGCTGCTCTTTTTCTACAAATTATTACAAAAATTACCAAAATCGAACTAAAAATTACAAATAGGGTTAGCAGAAATAAAAAAATGATATAGTAAGTCACAATAAAATCGAGAGGACAGCAAGTAAGAAATTTGAAATGAGAAATTTGGTTAATAAAATCTGCAAAAGTATTTTTGGCATTGCAATGGTAGTGGCTTCTGTGTTTGTTAATTCCACCTGCACCTATAAGATTTACCAGGAGAAATTGCCAGAAGAGCTTAATAAATTGAGGAAACATGGTTAAAAAACGAATTGTAGATACAATTGTAAAAAATAATAAAGTGTCGGATGAAGATTTAGTGATATTAGAGTATGGCCTGTCAAAGATGTTTATGTTTCTTGAAGATGTAGTATTTACCCTGGTTTTAGGGTATCTGTTAGGAATTATTGTTGAAAGTATTGTTTTTCAAATATTATTTATGCTTCTAAGGATGTATGCAGGCGGTTATCACGCTGAAACAGAAAGGAAATGCAAGATCTATTCTGTGCTGGTGACAATCATTTCCTTAATACTTATTAGGTTCCTACCGGATGGGATTTGGATATCTTTCCCTTTTATATTTGCTGCCAGCATTGTGGTTTCTATGCTTGCACCGGTAGAGGCAGTCAAAAAACCTTTATCAGATACGGAACGGAAAATTAATCACCGGCGAGCTGCAATTATTGTAGCTATGGCAGACCTGATTCTGATACTCGACCTGATGTTTAGCAATTTTGTTTTTTATAAGCCAATTATGGTCGGGCTATATGGTGTTTGCATTTTTATGGTCATCGGAAAAATAAGTAATAAGCGGGCGCATGAAACAAAAATTTAAAAATAATAGAAACGGAACTGAATTATGGGGAAAAAATGTATAAGTCTTGTAGCAATCATTCTATTGCTTGCTTTAAGCCATAAGAACTATGCCATTGCCCAGGAGATTGAAAAAGAAGAACTTAACATAGTGTTTCTGGTGGATCACAGTGGTTCCATGAACAGTTGGGATGGGCAGGGCATACTGCACGAGATAATCAAGGCATTCGTAGATACCATGCAGACCGGGGATATGCAGATTGGTTATGTGGCTTACAATGACAGGATCGTAGTAAGCAGTGCACCAGTCTCGGTAAAGGCACAGGAGCAGCGCAGGGAATTAAAAGAATCCATAGACAGCATTACCTATGGAGGAGAGACAGATATCGGGTTAGGACTTTTGGAAGCCAGTTCCCTGTTTGAAGGATGCCATGGCAGAAAATGCATCGTCTTAATATCTGATGGAGAAACAGATTTGGAAAATTCCGATACCGGGCGCACAATAGAAGATTCTGACCGGGACTTGCAGGCGGCTGTACAAAAGTGTGCCGAAGAAGGAATCCAGACTACTACAATTTCTCTTAACGAAAAAACTGCAGCATACGTGCAGGGACTAGAGAGCATTGCCCATCAGACAGGCGGAGCACATGTTTCCATTCAGGAACCGGATGAACTGTTCCCGGTATTGTGTAACCTGTTTTGCAGTGGTTTTGAGTACAACATATATGAGGTGAGTAACAGTCATTACGATGAAGGAATCCAAACAGTCAGCTATGAAAACACTGGGAATTCTGATGAACTGGCAGTTCTCCTGTTATCGGATAAAGATATCATGGAGGCCAGTATCCAGTATGGGTCACAGGGAGAAAATATCCATGATATAAAGCTGGAGCCTGCCGGAAAATATGCAGCAGCCATGCTGAATGAATCAGATGGAAATTTCAACATAACTTTTCATACGGTGCAAAAGCAGAAGATAGCCATATTTATAATTGGCAGGCATGATGTATCACCTATTCTGGAATGGGAAGGTGAGCCTTACAAAAATGTGATGTTGGATTTCCGGATTAGTTTTTTGGATAAAAGCGGGGAAACCGTCAGAAATATAGCATATGATACCGGCTGGCATGGAGAATTTGAAAATCTGCAGACCGGTGAAAGAGTGGAGACAAAAATCACAGGGAATGAGCAGAACTTATCAGGGACAATCCTGTTTCCAAGGGCTGGCAGTTATGCCTTATACCTCAGTCCCCAAGGGGAGGAGAGAAGCTTTTATAAAATTACAGGGATTGATGTCCTAAATACTCTTCCAAACAGTACCATGTCACAGGAAATTGAACTTTTGACAATTTCAGGGGAGCAGGAGATAAGGCTGGATGACATATTTTCTGATTCGGATGGGGATGGGCTTACGTTTGAACTACAAGACGTACCTGAAAAGATCATAAAAGCGCAGATAGACGGGAATGATCTCAATATTGAGCCTGTGGGAAGGGGAAAAGGAGAGATTAAGCTGCTTATCTCTGATGGGGAAGGAAGCCTTACGGAAAGTATCCCTGTACGGGTTAAGTCACTCCCGGAAGCGTATTGGCAGGTATTGGCAGGGCTATTTTGCATAATGCTCTTTTATATCATCAAAATCTGGAGAAGAAAGAAAAAGGGCACATCTTCTAAGGAGCAGCCGGCAGAGAAAGCGGAATGTGCTTTTACAGGAAAGCTAAATGCCTATTTTACACTTCTTCCGGGAGAAAGGGAAGAAATACCGCCGCTGACCTTTGCACTATACCCGGTCAAAGAAAAAAAGATAGTATTGGAAAATATGTTTTCAAATTATCCGGATCTGATAGACCTGCTTGGACTTGACAGTATTTATCTGTTCCCGGCAGAGGGCAGGAAGATGATACTCTACCATGACTGTGATTCCAGCATTATGATCGGAAATTCCATTGTGTGCCGGAGCATGCAGTATATAGTCAGCTATGGCAATGTAATATATATAACTTCCAAGGATGGGACATGCGAGCTGGAAGTACATTATATATCCATGATTTAAAAATAAGGAAGCGAGGTATGAACAATGGATGTGATAACCCAAACAAACCGGACAATTTTGTTTGAAGAAATCAACCCGGAAAAAAATGATCTTTTAACATTAATAGGCGATGTTAAGGGAAAGAACAGTCTGGATGATGACAAGGTAAAGGAAATTAATGAAGAACTGCTGGTGGGCAGTTTTGATGAGTTCCTGGATAAGTTTGCACCAGTGGTATATTCATTTTTTAATGCAAATAACCAAAAGGTCATATACAGCCTGAAAAAACCGGAAAATATACCGGATAACTGCATTACGGAAATCCCCCTCAACATGGAAAATGATTTTCTGAAAATGCTTCTCACTCTGATTGAAACCAAAGGGGCTATGGGGATTGCCAATGTAGATTTTAAATTTGATAAGATCCTGGACATGATCTCGCCTAAGAAAATTATGGATGATATCAGACAGTCCAGAAAAGAGATTCAATATGTATATGGGCAGTATGAGGCGCTGGATGACGGAGATCCCAAAAAGCTGGATATGGGGGACAAACTGAACTACATGTTTGAGCAGGCGAGCCAGAATTACAACAATGTCATGGCAATGCTGCCTCTTGCCATTGAAGACATTAAGACAAGACTCCTTTTGGGGGAACCCGGAAAGGAGGAAAGCGGACAATTATTTAAAGCAGGGCTTCTCAGCATGGGTGATGACGGCGAACTGAAAATACTGGAAGTGAGCAAAGAAGAGAATACCCAGCTTGCCATAGTGGATGACAGCGCCAATACAGGACTGATTGCAGCATTTAAGGATGATTATGATGCGCTGAATGAAAACCAGTCCGACTATGTGAGGGAGCTGGTAGTGCGTACCTTCTGCCCCCTGACTTCCACACTGGAAAGTGAAGTAAATGTTGCGCAGGAAATTGTCAATTACAATAACTACCTTGATTTTTATAAACAAACAAAAGATGACTTTGTAAAAGTGGTAAAGCCGCTAATTGAAAAAATGCTTGGCGTGAAAACATTTTTTGACCAGTACAAGGTAAAAGAAAACGGGATGAAGCCCCGGCTGCTGGTTACCAACAATAAATTGGAACAGCAGGTAAAGGCACATAATCTTCCCAGGCTTGTTACATACCTTAACACCGTAAATGACAAGAATGAGTTCGACAATACTCTCTGGTTTGCCATTGTACCGAATGTGGAGCTGGAGCAGAGCAAGGGCGTGAAATTACAGAGAATTCGCTTTGCGGGGAATGAAAAAGTGGAGAAGGACGACCAGAACACCATGGAGAGCCTTGCAAACCTGATGAACGCTATGTGCCCTTATAAGATCACAACATTTTTCAGCTTCCAGCCGGGTGAAGAGACTACCTTCAGCGCAATGGCATCATCAGGCGTGGAAAAGTACAAAGAAAAATGCGGACTTCTTATGAAGCGGGATTACAGTGAATTTGTTGTACCGTGTATTCCGAATGTTACGGTCATACCCAAAGATAAGTCAGGGCTGATCCTTGACAAGAAAATGGTTATGAGCGAGGAGGGCGGAGCAATCCTTTCCAAAGAAAAAGAAGATATTATGAAGCTTTGGATCGAGGGAGTATATATCGGGGCGGCTTATGTGGCGGCAGGACTTGTAGCGGCTTGGCAGTGTCCGGGATATTTAAAAGAGCGTTTTCCCAGAACCTCGCGGAGTTATCCTGGTGTCCGCTATGACGTGGAGGCAGGAGATCATGCACTCTGCACGACAACCACGATGACTAAGGAGATTTCAGGATTTACCAATACGATCAAAAATGATATCAACGTAAACGGGTTCGGCTTCGTATTTTCCTCAGAAAATGCAAAGTACAAGGGAAAAGATATCAGAAACATCATGGTCTATAAGGCAAGGAACCTGCAGGTGAATGAAAGTGAGTTTGAGCCGATTTACAAGACTCTTGTCAGCACTTATATAGAACGTATTCTGCGTTTTTACAGCAATGATTTTAAGAAGGATAATATTCTGAAATTTTTCAGCAATAACCCGGACAGCCAAAAGAGCCGGTGGGGAACAGATCGGGAATATGTCAATTCCATCCTGCAGGAAGGAGATGAACTATCCTATGAAATCGATGACATGGCAGGGGTTTGCAATATACAGATCACATTTAATAACAATACCAAGAACCTGAAGGTTGAGATGAACAAAAAAACAAACTAATCAAATAACCCAAATAAACAAAGGAGGAGAAACAAATGGGATTAAGATTGAAAATTGAAGGAAACGAAACAATTCAACTGGATGAAACGATTGTGACAGGGGTAAAGTATGGAGCTGATATACCCAAGGATTCCAATGCGCGCTCCACAGACCTTGGCTCGACTATCATGATCACAGGAAAAATCCTGGCAGCAGTAGGCGGCGAGGCAGCTGACGATACCATGAAGATCGCAAAGTGGGCGTTGGTACCGGCTGAAAATGCTGACTGCTACAGAAAACTGGAGATCGATGTAGTTTCTGCTTCACAGGTGGTAAGACAGGTAAATCTGCCTAATGCATTTGTAATTGGTTATGAAGAAGATTTTGCGGACGAGTCCGGAGTAGGTACGTTCACACTCCTGGTAAAGCAGAAAAAGGACAAAATGGCATCCCTTTCATTTGAGGGCGGTTTCGCAGGGGAATAAGGCAAAAGAAAAAATAAGAAAAGAGAGGAAAGCAAAATGGGATTTAGAATAAAAATTGATGGCAGCACAACAATCGAGTTAAAAGAGCAGAGTATCACTTCCGTAAAATTCAGGGCAGATATTCCGAAAGACTCCAATGCCCGCTCTACGGATCTGGGCTCTACGGTAGAGATCACCGGCAAAATACTGACGGCAGTTGACGGGGAACCTTTTGACGCAACAAAGGAACTTGGTAAATGGGCACTGGTACCGGCAGAAAAAGCTGACTGTTACAGGAAAGCCACAATTGAAGTCATTGCAGCATCACAGGAGGTAAGGAAGTATACATACCCCAATGCATTTGTAGTGGATTACAAAGAAGATTATGGGAATGAAGCAGGTGTAGGGACATTTTACCTGATGCTCAAACAAAAAAAGGACAAGATGTCAAATATTACGGTAGAAGGTGGATATGCTGTATAAACCGAGCACCGGCTTGCTTTCGGGAAGGCTGCCACAAGGGCAGCTTTCCTGCTAAAGTGCAGTCTGTAGAGACAGGGGAGGTTTTGTAATGGATTATTATAAGATTTTGCAGATAAGCAAGGCAGCTTCCCAGGAAGAAATTAAAAAAGCGTATCGCAGATTGTCACGAAAATACCATCCGGATAATGCCGGGGAGGAGAACAGGGACCTGTTTGAGAAAGTGCAGGAAGCATACGCCATATTAGGCGATGAAGAGAAGCGAAGGGCCTATGACCAGGGACAGGCGGACAGCCCCGTGGATGAAAGGCCTTCAGGCGGAAAAAAAGAGCCGCAGCATAAAGGTGAGAACTATTACAGGGATATGAGCGCTTTTTTCAGTGGGAAATACCAGGACAGATTTGAGTCCTTTTTTAAAGTGAAATAGCCGGACTAACGGTATTATGGAGAAAATTATGGGCAAGAAGATAACAGATGCAAGCATTATGTTCTGCTTGGCTGCATTGGCGGTATATATAGCAGTCTGGCAGCCGGCAGTCTGGTGGAAATGGCCGTTTTTCGTCCTGCTGCTGGCAGGTTCTATCGCGGCATTAAATAACCTGATCGACCAGTTTGCGCCCCATAGCAGGGAAAAGAAATATGGCATGGACAACGGCCCTGACTATGGGATCAGGGAGTTGATTCTCCTTGATGAAAATGAAAAACCGGTAAAGTCATGGGATCTCACAGGGAAGGTATCCTTCCTGATCGGAAGGGACAGCCTGGAAGAGCCGGTAGATGCAGACTTGCAGGAGTGTGAATACAGTGCGCTGATCGATTATCAGCATGCTGTTTTAAATTACTGCATGGACACGTGGTTCATTGAGGATCTGAATTCTCAAAACGGCATACGGATACGGAAGATTGATGACGGCGTATGTTATAAGGTCATCAAAAGCAGACCCTGCCGCCTGATGCCGGGCGACATGATCTACATTGCAAATACCAAGCTGCTGATTACATGAAAGGAAGGTAACAAAAATGAGCTTAATGAGATGCCCTAATGGACATATGTTCAGTACAAGGAAATATGGTACAACATGCCCTTATTGCAATATGGAAGTTGCCGCCATGGAAGAGGCAAAGGCACCGGCCGGGTTTGAGGCACCGGTGGAACTCTTAGAGGAAGATGTGCCGCCGGTGTGCGGATGGCTGGTATGCATTGAGGGTGCAAGAGTAGGAAAAGATTACAAGATTAAAAACGGCAAAAATTTCGTAGGCAGGGGCGATGATATGGACATACAGATCCTTGGAGACAATGAGATATCCAGAAGGAACCATACCATAGTAGTTTATGATGCCAAGAAAAAGAATACGGTGATTCTGCCGGGAGATGCAGCGGGAATCGCATACCTTAACCAGGAAGCAGTATATGTTCCTACAGAGCTGATGCCTTATGACACCATAGAGTTGGGAAAAAGCAAATTTGTGTTCGTCCCATTTTGCGGAGAGCATTTTGAATGGAATGATGTAAAAAAATGACAGTGCAGATAATTTTAGCAGTACTGATAATCAGCATGATTGGCAGAGGAATCTTCCAACTGACAGGAGAAAAAGTCACCTATGATGCATCAGATGGAACAGGACAGACCACAGGGAACAGAGAGATCCAGGCGGATGCTATAGGTATCTCCATTACCACTGCCGGGAAGCTGGCAGTTATGGCTGACGGAATCGGAAAGGAAAATACAGGAAAAGTATGTGCGTCACTGGCAGTGAAGGAGTTTATGGAAGCGTTTTCTTTTTATAAATCGCTCCATAATCCGGAATATTTTTTTGAGAGGACTATGTACAGCGTGCATATGAACATGCAGAAGACACTTGAAGAAAGGCGCGGCGGTGCCAGTGTGGGCGCTGTCTTTCTGGCAGATGGCAGATTGTACTATGCAATGGCAGGCCAGGTCCGGATTGCGCTGCTGCGGAATGGGGAACTGATCCCACTAAGCGAAGGGCAGACCATAGGTGTTCTTGCACAGAGGGCATATAAAGATGGAAGGATGAGCAGGCAGGAAACCATCTGGTCCATGGAAGATACGGAGATATGGAACTATGTAGGAAAGGATGGCTTCCATCAGATGGAAGTGGGGGAGCTTCCGGTGGAACTAAAAAAGGGTGATCTGGTAGTGATGATGACCAAAGGAATCTTCGACGAGGTATCCTATGCCGACATGGAAAAGATATTGACGAATCCGGCCCTGACTGCACAGGAAAAGGCTGACCGGATCATCCGCAAGGCAGAGTGGTCAGATGCACCGGATAAGGAAAACGGAAGTGTTATGGTATTGCTCACAGACGGAGCAATGCGTATATAGCAGAATCCTTCCGGCAAGGGGAAAGAAATGAGAAAAGAGAATGCAGGCTTTCGGACAGCTTTCTTATCGGAAGAAGGCTCAAAATTACTTAATAGGGATTATTTTGCATATGTAGAGCTAGATAACCTTGCCTGCTATGTCGCAGCAGACAGCCTGGATGATGAAAAGGAAAAGAACAGTGCAGAGATCGTGGTAAAAAGCATCCTCAGAGAATTTACGGAACACCCATCCATGTCGGCCTTTTCGATAAAGAGAAACTTAATGAGGGCGCACAGGGAACTTCTTTCCGATAAGGACGGGATGCGTCTTAGGGCAAGCGCTTCCCTGTTTGTCACTGATTATGCCCAAGCCCGGTATGCCAGTGTGGGGAACAGCAGGGCAATCATTATGCGGAATGACCGCTTCCTTTGTGAGAGCAAGGATCAGTCCCTGACAGAAAACATGGTTGAGGAAGAAATCGTGCCAAAGGATAAAGCGGCACTTCACGAAGAGAGGAACAACCTTTATTCCTATCTCGGGCAGGCAAAAAAAGGCCCCAAGCCGCAAGTCTCACGCAAAAAGAAACTGGTCAATGGTGATATTCTGCTTCTTGCCACCAGAGGTATCTGGGAAAACTGCAATACCGGAGAACTGTTAGATTGTGCAAAGGAAGTTAGCACACCTCAGGACCTGGTTGACAACGTGGAAGAACAGATCCTCGGAAAGCTGAAAGAGGAAATCGACAATTATACGATTTCCGCCACTTTTGTTGACAAGATCTATCTGAACCCGCGAAAAAAGGTGAGCATCAAAAAGATCCTTGCGATTGTGATACCTATTGTGGTGATTCTGCTTGGGCTTGCCATCGGGCTGTTTGTACGCTACCGCATTCGGGAAGGAAAACGGAAGGACATGCAGCAATACATAGAAAGCGGCGAAGAATATGTTTCTTATAACAATTTTGACAAAGCTGTGCAAGAGTACCGGGAGGCGCAGAACCTGGCAAAGGAGCTGAAGGATGGAGAGGCACAGGAGATGGCCGAGAACATGCTTCTCTTTTTGGAGCAGGTCATTCAGGCAGATAGCGCCATGGCAGATGGCGATTACGTAAAAGCAGAGGAATTTTACGCAAAAGCCCGGGAATTATCCGGAAAAGTTGGAAATATCAGTGGGGAATACTTGAATGGACAGCAAAAGAAGATCGACGACTATACGGAATTATACGAGTTGTTGGAATCCGGTGAGTTAAAGGAAGACTACGGGGATTATGCAGGCGCTATTGAACTATACAGGAAAGCAAAGTCAAAAGCCGGCACCCTTTATGATAAAGAGACCAGAAATGAAGCGCTGGAAAAGCAGCGTGCGGCAGAAGAGAAGCTTGAGGAGCTCAGGGCAGAAGGGCTGGCCGCATTGGAAGAAAATATACAAAAGGCAATAGAGGAAGAGCAGGTAGCTTTGGAGCTGGATAATCAGGAGATCATGAATGACAAGAAGAATGCCCTTGAGCTTGAGAGCAAGGGGAATGACCTTATGAAAAACGAAGATTATCTGAGTGCAGCTGCCTATTTTGAAACAGCCATGGGAATGTACGAAAACCTTGGAATGCCGGAAAGGGTTAAAACTCTTTCTTCCCAAATAGAATCCTGCAAAAAACTACATGAAGAAGCCCAGCGGAAGGCAGCTGAGGAGGCAGAAAAGCAGTCGGCAGAGGAAGCGGCAGCCCAAGAAGCCAATAAGGCGGCTGAGGAGGCAAGGCAGGCAGTGCAGGATTTAAAGGAGGCCCAAACCAATCAGGCATTGGAGGATGCTCAAAAAGCATTGGAAGATGCCCAAAAAGCAGCGGAAGAGGCAAAAGCAGCGGCAGAAGAGGCCAAAAAAGCTGCGGAGGAAAACAAGCAGGAAAACCAGGAAGAGGGTGGGGAAGAAGGAAGCCAAAGTGGGGAAAACCAGCCGGGAGACGGAAAAGATGAAGGGAAAGGTAAATAAGATATGGGGCAGTACACATACAGACTATCCAAAAGCGGCGGTGAAAGAACAGAATCAAAATCAGTATACCATCTGGAAGAACTGCAGGGAATGACTACATACCAACTAAAAGAAATCTGTCAGAGAGAACGGCTGGTAGTTCCTATGGGCACACGGCTTGAACGGGAGGAATTAATCCGCTTCATCATGCGGTACCGGGGAATAAAAGAATGCAGGCAGATTATGGACTATGCGGAAGGCGGCATAGAGGCGTTGCAGAAATTTATCAATAAGGTGGAGCTGAAACCAGATCCTCAGGCTGAAATCGCATTTCCGGCGCACCTGATTCTGTACGAGGGAGAAGGTATCGAACTTACAGACCATTATGAGGTCAGCAGTGATGTGGAGCTTTATGAGGGAAATGTGCTGCTTATCGATGAGAACGATCAGGTCTATACTTGCTTTTACTTAAAAAGGGTAGAGGAAAAGAGATTTTTTCTGATGAAAGGAAAAAATGTCCCTATCCTGAAGGCGGACGGTCATCGCTATTATCTTTTATATTTCAAACGGGAAGACGTCTCAGAAATCATTTATGAAATCTACAGTGGGAACGAGGTCAGTATCCCAAGCAAAGCAGGATGTGTGATCACGCCGTTGTTGGCGGTAGATATTAAGGAACCGGAGGAAACCGACCTTCCGCTAATCATAGACTTTGGCAGTGCCAATACAACCCTCGGAATTTACTGTGCGGACGGCGGAACACGAATTGTCCGGATTCCGGACTTAAGCGGAGGACATTACCGGGAGAGTGAAATGATTCCCAGCATCATCGGGGTAAAAGGCATCGAGGATGGAAAACCAGCCTACTGCTTTGGGTATGAGGCGAAATCCATGGCAGGGAATTCCTATCAGGATGAGGACAGTCCTTTATTTTATGATATCAAACGGTGGGTAAGCGCCCCGGACCGGATGCAGCAGGTGATCATCACCGGAGGTGTCAAGCTGCAGCTGGGGAGAATGGAAATGCTCAAGGCATTCATGCAGTTTCTGATCGATACAGCTCAGCAGCAGCTTAAATGCAGGTTCCGAAATATCCAGCTTCTTTCGCCGGTCAGGCAGACAGAGCGTTTTGCAGGCATGTTCAGGGAACTTCTGCCGGATTTTCATGTGGAATGCACTCTGGATGAAGGGATGGCTGTCTTGTTCCACAGCATCAATGAGCTGATCGAGACCGGCAAATATGATGACGGGGTATGGTATCAGGCACTAATCATGGACTGCGGAGGCGGCACTACAGACCTGACCTCCGGAAAGTTCCGTATCCGCAATAACCGGGTATCTTACGAGGTAGACCTGGAAACCGGTTATGAAAACGGTAATACCAATTTTGGGGGAAATAACCTGACCTTCCGCATTCTGCAGCTGATAAAAATCCGGTTTCTGGAAGCCTTAGGGCATAAAGAATTTCATTTCGACCTGGAATCCTTCACCGGAGGCAGGAGCAGGCTGTATGAGAGCGTGGACAGGCTGTATGAAGAAGCGGAAGGGCTTCTGCCCACACGTTTTGCAGAATATGAGCGGAAAAGCCGGGAGGAATATTTCAAGGTAAAGAACAATTATTATTATTTGTTCCGCACGGCGGAATTCATCAAGGAGAGCTTCTTTCAAAAATCCTTCCGCTATGAGTTTTGGGTAGGCACGGAAGATGCGCTTGGGAAAAAGGATGGAATCCTCTTGGACAAATGGAGACTGTCGGTATCCGAAGGGGGCAAGGTGATGCCATTAAGGAAGGAGGTATCCTTTACCCTTTACCTGTACGAGATTGAAAACCTGCTTCGCCCGGATATTTATGGGCTGATGGAGCGATTCCTGGAAAGGCTTTTTGCAGACGGAGAGCTGTACGGGTATGGGATGCTGAAGCTTACAGGACAGTCTTGTAAATCCAGCCTTTTCACGGAAGCATTGAAAGAATTTGTCCCCGGGAGACTCATTCGGAACGAGCGTGGAGGCGATGACGGGAGCAAGCTCAAAATGTGCTGTCTGGAAGGGGCAGTGAGCTATTTTAAGAACTGCAAGCTGGGATATATGAAGATCAACCAAGGATGCAGGGTAAATGCCCTTCCCTATGAGGTTATGGCCTACACTCATGAAAATAAAGAAAAGATCCTGATCCACAGCCTGGAAAAGGAACAGGATATCGGATATATTTCCAGATTTAAGATCGGGGAGCAGTTAGATCTGCACCTGAACGATGAGAAAGGGCGCAGCCTGAAGGTCTACCACTTTGCGTATAATATGGCATCCTTTACCCATGTGACCCAGGAAAATATTGATGAGAAATATGCAGGAACAGTAATCCAGGAAGAAACGGATACCATACTGGAAGGCGAGGTCAAGTTTTTTGTCTGGGCCTCAAAGGAACGGTGGGGATTTATGGTGCTCCCCATACTGCGCGAGAATGACCAGCTAAGACAGGGCGAGGAAACCTTCTTTGCATTTGAGGATGATACGTGGGAAGAAAACTTTTTTGACGGAAGGAAATAGTCTATGTCCGACATGGAGGAAATGATCAAGGAAGAAGTCAACCGGATAAGCAGCCTTCAGGAAAGGGTTGCATTTAAGGACATTGTGGAGCAGATATTTCTGGCCCTATATGAGACCAACCGGGAAATGTACCAGACCCTGGAACAGCGTGTCATGGATGATCTGTCATTTGACATTAATCGTTACAGAATCTGTACGGGGATTGTAGAAAAGGAATATCTTGACAGGTCCCATCATCTACTGTCGCCCATGGTGGAAGAAGATGGATACAGGCGGAACTACAATATGGAGCTGCTGAAAAAGGAAGCCATGGAAAACGAACAATGCCTTGTCAAGACACTGTTTTTGGAATGTGATTTCCAGCAGGTTGAAAAACTGCTTGCAAAAGGACAGGCTGTCGGTACGATCCTAACGGCGGAAAAGTCGTACCCGGCACAATTCCTGCTAAAGAGGAATGAACGTTATCTGGAAGAGATCGCTCATTTATATGAGGTATTTATCAGCAACGGGGTCAGTTGGCAGACCGTCAATGCGCCGTATCTGTACAAGTTCGTAGATGTTTATCTGACAGAGGAAGACCTTGCAGCCCTTCCGCAAGGGGAGCAGATCGTGGATGTGGAACCGGATCTGGAAGAGTTTTCACAGTGGACACATGAGAATTACATCCCACTTTGGAATGTCAGGAAGCTGGAACTGGACAGCGTGGGCTTTCCGGTTCCCTGCGAGGACCATAAAAGTTTTGAGCACGTCATTTCCATCAGGGAGCATGGGAATGAGCACGTTTACCTGATCGATGACTGTGAACATATCATCCATGTGCGACAGGTTCATAACCGTCTGATTGTCATGGGCAATGAGCCGGAAGTTAAAAAATGGCCGGTCTATATGCTGCGGAGCGGGGAAAATCGAAAATTTGAACGCTTTACTTATCCGGTTATGTCCAACCAGCGCAAGGATGAATTTGTGGAACGGTTTTTTAAACGGCGGGGGATGAATGTCCGTACCGCCCTTGAGCTTACCAGATTTATCCGTGGTTTTGAACTGGAAAAATATGTGGAATATATCGGTTATGAGTTGGCTGATCATGGGAAAGAAGCTCCGGAGACCTATTCCATGAACCGCTTCATTCTAAATGAGCTCCGGGAAAATGAATATCGGAAATGTCTGCTGCTCCGGTTTAAGGGAAAGGGGGAGCCTGCATTTCTGCTCAGGGACATTATGAGCTTCCTTGTGTCCGAGGTGCAGATGCTGTATCCGGAATATCTGTGTGAAGG
>CAMWJC010000070.1 GCA_947174495.1 uncultured Lachnospiraceae bacterium
TCAGCTTGTGCGTGATAGTGGGCAGAGCTATATGAAATATCCTTTTATGATCTATCAGATTCAGACAAAGTTCCGTGATGAGGCGAGGCCGAGGGCAGGACTGATCCGTGTCCGGGAATTTACAATGAAGGATGCTTATTCTTTCCATACAAGTCAGGAAGATCTGGGAAATTATTATGCAAAATGCCATAAGGCTTATGAGAGGATTTATGCAAGGGCAGGCTTGCCGGAGGTCATATCGGTTGCATCTGATTCCGGTATGATGGGCGGTAATGTTTCTCACGAGTTTATGCTGCTTACTCCTGTCGGAGAGGATTCTATTGCTATTTGTAAGGAATGTGATTACCGGGCCAATATGGAAGCGGCAGAGTGCATTGTTCAAAATCGGAGAAATGATGTTTCTGATGCTTTGACGTTAGTACACACACCGGATATTCATACGATTGAAGATGTCTGTAAGTTTTTGCACTGTGATGAAAAAACTTCCTGTAAGGCGGTTGTCTATCAGCGCAATTTAGATGACCATTATATCGTATTGTTTATCCGCGGCGATCTTGAAGTGAATGAAACCAAGCTTACAAACTTTTTAGGCTGTGAGATTCATCCGGCAGTGATTACCGAAGAATGCGGACTCAGTACCGGATATATCGGTCCTGTTAACTTGAATGGTGACTTTACCGTGCTGTTTGACCGTTCCCTTGAGGGACTGAATAATCTTTCCTGCGGTGCAAATGTGTGCGAATATCATTACACCGGGCTTGATATGGCTCGTGACGTGGAAGGAGCAGAATATCACGATTTTGCCAAGATACAGGAGGACGGCATTTGCCCCCATTGCGGGAAACCGGCTATTACGATTTCGCGTGGAATTGAAGTGGGTAATATTTTCCAGTTAGGTACCAAATACACCAAGTCCATGAATATGACCTATATCGATAAGGAGGGAGAGGCCAGATATCCGGTCATGGGCTGCTATGGTATAGGTATAGGAAGACTTGCTGCTTCGATTTGCGAGGCACACCATGATGAGTATGGTCCTATATGGCCTATGGCAGTAGCTCCCTGGCAGGTACATCTTTGCGCGGTTCGGTCTGATGATGCTGAGGTAAAGGCTTATGCAGATAAACTGTATGAAGAGCTGCAATGCAAAGGTGTTGAGGTCATTTATGATGACCGAAAGGTCAGTGCGGGAGTTATGTTCTCGGATGCCGATCTGATTGGCGTTCCGCTTAGAGTTGTTGTCAGTCCTCGAAATATAAAACAGCATATTGTGGAAATCGTTTCGAGAGATAAAAAGTTTTCTGCCAATGCGTCTATGGATGCAGCAGTGGAAGAATTGATGAAAATCTTATTCGGTGATTTCCCTAGTATAATTAATTAGTTTTGGCGTTTTTTAGAACTATAGAGCCTTTTTTACGGAAATGGCTTTCATGGGACACATCTCCTGACAACAAAAGCAGGAGATGCAGCCCTTCTTTTTAAAATGGGCTTTACGCTTTTTGATGGTAATAATTTTTGCAGGGCAGCTTTCTGCACATTTACCGCAGCCGACGCAAAGGTCTGCATTCAGCTGGGGATAAGATTTTAAAAGCCTTTTTGCTATGGGCAGGAGAATAGCTGGGATTTTACCGGAAAAATCGAGCTTTATCGTGTCAGGGACCTGAAAGGGAGTGAGATTATCCGGAATCTCATCTCCGGCCAGTGTTATTTCGTCCGGCTTTGCAAGCCCGGATTCCACTGCCTGACGGATCATGACGATGTTCATGGGATCCAGTTTCATAAGCTTTGCGGCAAAGTAATCCTGAGTATAGAAATCTTTAGCAGCAAGAATCATATGCAGAGGATGGGAGGTGCCTCCGGTAGGACCGTTTCCCTCCATGGCGTCAATGGCGTCAATGATCGTAAGCTGCGGATTTACTGTCTGGGCAAGCTCCAAAAGCATACGGGAAAAGCTTTCAATGTCGGTCCAGCGATAGTGCATCTGAGGTTTTTCGAGACCGGGGATCGTGCCGAACAGATTTTTGATTCCGCCGGAATAACCGGTCATGGCATGAGTTTTCAATTTGCAGATGTTAATGATATAATCGGCCTCCACAATGGGGGTGATAATGTGAAAGGAATGATTGGAAAAGCCTTCCCGGGTATTGACAGTTTGGGCTGAGAAATCCATATTTAAAGACAGGTCTTCGCACAGATCTATCATTCCGCACACCTGATAAACGTTTTTCATGTAATCCGCATTGTACAGACCGCCGGAGCTTTCTGCAAGAGTGATATTTTTGACACCCTGCTCCCGGAGCCAGCGTGCGACGCATTTAATCACAAGGGGATGAGTAGTGGTAGTCAGGTCGGGTTTTTTTGCCATGATAAGGTTAGGTTTGATGACAACCTTCAGGTCCGGATGCATATCCTTTTTTATGGAAAGCGCATCCATGGATTTACAGATGGCGGGATAAATTTGTTCTTCTTTGTATTCCGGTACAAGATAGAGAGTCTGAATCATAATATTTTATTTCCTTTAATATAATAAATGAAGTCGCTCGAAGGAGCTTTTATAATAGTGTACAACCTGCGGAAATGTTTTGCAATGATTATGAAAAGGAACTCCTAAAGCGGAAATGAGCGCTTATTTATATGTAGTTTAGCCACTGATAAAGGGTAATAACGCAAAATGCACTCGAAAGTTTACATTTGGCAATCTTAAATTGCTACACATATTGTTTAGGAACAAATATAATAATACTGTAATAGGTGGGAAGATGACAACAGGAGATAAATTAGCATTACTACGTGAGAAAAAGGGTATTACACAAGAAAAATTATCAGAAATATTAGGAGTATCCCGTCAATCGGTTTCAAGATGGGAAACCGATATAAGCTTTCCCGAAACGGACAAGCTTATAAAGTTAAGCAGATTATTTGAATGCAGCATTGATTTTCTGTTAAATGAAGATAGTCAGGGAAATGAAGAAAGCAGTACAGATGTATCTATTGATGACTGCTGTAAGTTTATTCGTGAGTGTGGATATTTCTTTTTGGCAACATCATTTGACAACCAACCAAGGCTAAGACCTTTTGGAATGATTTATTCAAATAAAAAAGCATTATACATTGCTACTGATAAGCGAAAAAATGTTTATTCTGATTTGATTATGAATCCGCAGGTTGAGATAGCGAGTTATAATTTAAATACACGCAGATGGATAAGAATTCGTGGCAGGGCAGAAGCTGAAAGTTCGATTCTGATTAAAGATGAAATGGTAAATGATTACCCTTTGCTAAAGCAAAAATTTTCTGGTGATACAGAAATGTTTCTTGTTATTTTCAAACTGCTTATTGATGAAATTAACGTATTTTAAACGGAGGATCTGCAATGGAAAAATTGACAATGGAAACAAAAGAAATAATGAATGAGCGATTTGGAAAGGACAGTATAATCGCTATTGCGACTGTAAAGGACGGAAAGCCGTATGTTCGCAATGTTGATGGGTCTTATGAGGATGGGGCATTTTATGTAATTACATATGCTCTTTCCAATAAAATGAGACAAATTGAAGAAAATCCTCATGTGGCAATTTCTGGTGATTGGTTTACGGCTCATGGAAAAGGAATCAATTTAGGCTGGTTCTGTAAAGAAGAAAATAAAAACATTGCAGAGAAGTTAAGAACGGCTTTTCGAGAATGGATTGATAATGGACACAACAATTTTGATGATGAAAATACCTGTATTCTTTGTATCAAGCTTACAGACGGTATTTTATTTTCAAATGGAAAAAGATACGATATAGATTTTTCGGATAATTGAACTAACGAAAGAACATATAAAAAAGAATATTATTTACCTATTGGCGGCAGTTTATCCTAAAGGAAAATCAGCCGCCTTTTTATTTGCGCGGAAGGCATAAGCCAAGCTGGAATGCTTGCATTCCAATTTGGCGCCGCCCGCGAACGTGAGAAACTCGCAAAGCGTGTTTCTCATCGTTTGACAGAGTCCTTTTTATGGTACATATCATTCTATATACTAATCTTAGATAAGAAATACGGGACAGAAGATGACAATAGTGTGTATCTTAGAGAGGAGGAAATATATGCGTATTTTTGACAAAAGATTAATCTGGAGGCTGGCGGGTATGACGGCGATTACCGTTTTACTTGTGATGATTGGAACATTATTTCTGTCTATGGCAGTTCTTAGTCAGAGCAGGGAAGCTGTCAGACAACAAAAGGAGTATTATAAGGTCCTTGAACAGGAATATGTAAAAAGGATGAGTGAATTTTTGGAGGAACAGGGATATGCAAACAGCGGTATTACCATGAACCGGGTAATCGAAGAGGATGGAACATTGCAATACACTGTGACTATCCATCACAGGAGGATAGAACAGCTTGATGATATACAAAGAGGAGAACTCCTTTCCAAATGTCAGGAGATAGAATTTCCGGAGCAGGACTGCTCCTTTTGCCACAAATTTCTGGAAACTTCTTTTTAAAAGAAGAATGACAAGAAAGGAAACCGGGATTATAATTGATGTAGTTGTGTGACACGATATAAATATTCACACGGATGGAGGTAAACTATGTCAAATAAGCCCGTACCGCAGCAGATTTACAGACATTTTAAAGGAAATCTGTACCGGATTGTGACTCTTGCCAGGCACAGCGAGACGAATGAGGAACTGGTAGTATATCAGGCACTTTACGGTGACTATCAGGTATATGCAAGACCCCTTGATATGTTTATAGAGAGGGTTGATCGAAACAAATACCCCGATGCTACGCAGGAGTATCGTTTTGAACTACAGCAGGAATTGATTCAGACACCTGCACAGGATCGGAAGGCAGAAGTCAGACAGGAAGAAGAACTGACCAGAGAACAGACCAGAGAACAGACCAAAGAACAGATAGAAGTCCAGACAGAAGAAAAGTCTGAGGCATCCATAGAGATGCCGGATCAGGATCAGGAAGAATTAAATATAGACCCGCTGGTACTGGAATTTTTGGATGCAGATTCTTATGAAGAGCGTCTTAATATTCTTGCAGCGCTTCATCATCGTATTACGGATGAGATGATCAACACAATGGCAGTTTCTGTTGATCTTGAGATTGAAGAGGGAGATACGCAGGAGCGATATGAGGAGTTGAAAAACTGCCTGTTAACGCTTGAGCGATTTGAATGTAACCGTCTCAGATAGACGCCGTACTTCTTCCGTGAGGGTGATGACATTGCTTTTTTGACCGATGCGGGAGAAGGAGGAATACTATGGCGTATGATTTAGAAAACAGATTGGTAATTGGAGTATCATCCAGGGCATTGTTTGACCTGACAGCCGAAAATGAGATTTTTCAAAGCCAGGGAGTGGAGGCTTACTGCAGTTATCAGGTGGAACATGAGAAGGAACTTTTAAAGCCGGGCAATGGATTTAGGCTTGTTGAGGCACTTTTAAATATCAATAATCTTCCAGGGCAGGAGGGCAGGGTAGAGGTTATTATTATGTCTCACAACAGCCCGGATACTTCGCTGCGTGTATTTAATTCCATTGCGCATTATGGATTAAATATTTCAAGAGCAGTGCTTGCCAGCGGAGCATCTCTGACACCCTATTTGGAGGCATTTAATACAGATTTGTATTTGTCGGCAGATGAGGAGGATGTACAGTCAGCTATCAATTGCGGAATTGCGGCAGGTATTATATGCTGTGATGAGATTCGAATACCGGGGAAACAGGATGAAATCTCACAGATTCGAATTGCATTTGACGGGGACGCAGTGTTATTTTCTGATGAATCAGAGCAGATCTATCGGGAGAAGGGGCTTGAGGCTTTTGAGGAAAATGAGCGGATGCAGGCTGAAAATCCTTTGAAGCAGGGACCATTTGCCAAATTTTTAAAGACAATTTCCGATATACAAAAAGAATTTGCACCGGAGCAGGCTCCAATCAGAACAGCGCTTGTTACCGCCAGAAGTGCGCCAGCGCATGAACGTGTGATCAGAACTTTGAGAGCATGGAATGTGCGTATTGACGAAGCGTTCTTTTTGGGCGGCATATCTAAGACTGAGGTGCTCAGAGCATTTGGAGCACATATTTTCTTTGATGATCAGGCAGTACATACACAGCCGGCATCGGAAGTGGTTCCGTCAGCTAGGGTTCCGTATAAACAGGAGATGGGAAAAGAACGTGAACGGGATCCGTGAGGAATTTTTGCGATGCTCTGAGGGCATGGTACAGTAAAGGACAGAAAATGAAATACGAAAATATATATAAAGGGCAGTTTTTAAGCCGTCCCAACCGTTTTATCGCTTATGTGGACATAGACGGGAAGCGGGAAAAGGTACATGTCAAAAATACGGGAAGATGTCGGGAATTGTTGACCGATCATGCCGAAGTCTATTTGGAGAAAAGTGACAATCCAAAGAGAAGTACGGTATTTGATCTTGTAGCGGTAAGAAAGGGACACCGGATCATAAATATGGATTCTCAGGCTCCCAACAAAGCGGTGGAGGAATGGCTAAAGCAAGGCGGTTTTTTTCCCGATGTACAGACAGTCAGACCGGAGACAACATATGGAAGCTCACGTTTTGATTTTTATGTGGAGACTGCGGAAGAAAAGATATTTATTGAAGTGAAGGGAGTCACACTGGAAAAGGAAAACGTGGTGCTTTTCCCTGATGCTCCTTCTGAGCGGGCACTCAAGCATGTAAAGGAACTTTCTGACGCCATAAAGCAAGGATATAAGTCATACATTCTTCTGGTAGTCCAAATGGAGGGAGTAAAATATTTTATTCCAAACAGGGAGACACAACCGGAGTTTGCGGAGGCTTTATTGGAGGCGAGAAAAGCCGGAGTGCAGATACTTGCTTATGACTGTCGTGTAACAGAAGATACAATGAATATTCATAATCCTGTACCGGTCCGACTTTCGGTACTTGATGAGATTGCCGATCCGCTTCTTAAATGGTATGACGGCGGGAGGAGGGTTCTTCCGTGGAGAGAGGACCCATCGCCGTATCATGTGTGGGTATCCGAAATCATGCTCCAACAGACCAGGGTTGAGGCGGTTAAACCCTATTATGACCGATTTATGCATGCGCTTCCGGATATTGAGCATTTAGCAGCAGCAGAAGAAGAACAACTTTTGAAGCTCTGGGAAGGATTGGGGTATTACAACCGGGTCAGAAATTTAAATAAGGCAGCCCAAATAGTCATAGCGGAATATGGTGGAAATATGCCATCGGAATATGAAGAACTTATAAGACTGCCGGGCATCGGAAGCTATACGGCGGGAGCAATCAGTTCCATAGCGTATGGGAAAAGGGTTCCGGCGGTAGACGGAAATGTGCTTCGGGTTTTGACAAGGCTATGCTGTGATGAACGGGATATTATGCAGCAGTCCGTGCGCAGACAGATTGAAGAGGAACTTAAACCGGTTATTCCGGCGGAGCGTGCAGGAGATTTTAATCAGGCGCTTATGGAATTGGGAGCAACAGTCTGTGTGCCTAACGGGATTCCGCATTGTGAGGAGTGTCCATGGCAAGAGCTTTGTCAGGCGCATGAAAAGGGAGAAGAACTCAGCTTTCCTCATAAAGCCCCGAAAAAACCCAGAACCGTTGAAGAAAAGACGGTGCTGATCATTCGGGATGACAGCCGTACGGCGCTTAGAAAGAGAGGAGATTCCGGGCTTCTGGCAGGAATGTATGAATTTCCCTGTCTTGAAGGAAAATTATCAGGGAAACAGGTGCTTTCCTATTTGAAGCAGGAAGGGCTTTCTGTGCTTAAAATTGAAAAGCTTAAGGAGAGTAAGCATATATTTTCACATAAAGAGTGGCATATGATCGGTTATATGGTCCGGGTGGATGAACTTGCTCCACGGATAGGAAATGAAAATCTTCTTTTTGTCGAAAAAAATGAGACAAAAAGCAGGTATCCGATTCCCTCGGCATATGCGGCTTATATGGAGTATTTTCTTTAGAATTTCTTAAGTTGATTTGACTGACAGGCTGGGGTATATTATTGACAGAAGATTTTGAAAGGTGGAAGTAACTATGAAACTTTTGTCTTTTGCAGTGCCCTGCTACAACTCAGCAGCATACATGGAAAAATGTGTGGATTCCCTTCTAAAGGGCGGAGAAGATGTGGAGATTATCATTGTAAATGACGGATCTACAGATGAAACAGCTATGATTGCAGACAGATACGCTAAGGAGTATCCTTCTATTATAAAAGCCGTGCATAAGGAAAACGGCGGACACGGATCGGCAGTCAACACAGGAATTGATCAGGCAACTGGTTTGTATTTTAAGGTTGTGGACAGCGATGATTGGGTAAAAGAAGAGCCTTATATGCAGATATTGGACACGCTTAAGGATCTGACAGGCGGTGAACGGGTGTTGGATATGCTGGTCAGTAACTTTGTTTATGAGAAGGTTGGCGAGAAACGGCATAAGGTAATGCGCTATAAGCATGCGCTTCCTATTGGAGAAATATTTACATGGGAAGATGTGAAGCATTTTCACAAGGGACAGTATATGCTGATGCACTCTGTGATCTTTCGAACCAAGCTGCTTAGGGAATGCGGACTCAGGCTTCCGGAACATACCTTTTATGTGGATAATTTGTATGTGTTTGAGCCGCTTATTTATGTACGGAATATGTACTATCTGGATGTGAATTTTTATCGATATTATATCGGACGGGAAGATCAGTCCGTCAATGAAAGCGTTATGATCGGCAGAATTGATCAGCAGATCAAGGTCAATAAGCTTATGATCGATTATATGGCAGAAGCGAAAAGTCAGGTGGTGACAAATAAAAAACTGTATCATTATATGTTGAGCTATCTTGACATTATCACCACAGTATCTTCCATTCTTCTGATTCGCTCCGGAACGAAGGAGAATCTGGAAAAGAAAAAGGAGTTGTGGAATTATTTAAAGAAGAAGGATTGGCTGCTTTACAAGAAACTGCGTTACGGACTTTTGGGCAGATGTACAAATCTGCCGGGAAGAAGCGGTAGAAAGATATCCGTGGAAGGATATAAGATATGCAGACATTTCTTTAATTTTAATTAACAGGAAAACGCCGCCCTCGGGCGGCGCTTTTAATGTGCCATTCATGATAACAGAGTCTTATAACATGCGGCTCTCGTTGTCTGTCCTATATATGCCGTATCCACCGCTTAGAATGGGAACGGGAGGTTTTCAGTGATGCAATAACATTGAACTGATACACAACAACATACATAACAGCAGCCATAACAAAAGCAGTGAGAACATCAAATACAGAGTGCTGTTTGATGAATACTGTAGAAAGAGTGATGGAAGTACATAGGATAAAGGAACCTGTACGGATCACTTTATTTTCAGCCAGCTTTGAACTATGAGTCACTGCAAGGTGAGCGCCAATTGAGTTATATACATGGATACTGGGCCACAGGTTTGTGGGAGTATCAACACGGTACAGATGTGCAAGCATCTGTGTAAATATGTTGTCTCTCGGCATTGTGTAAGGACGAAGATGGTGTCCGTTAGGCCAGAGAGTGGAAATTACCAGAAAGACTGTCATCCCTGTAAAAAGGAATGCACAGGTTTTATAATATTCTTGCTTATTCTTGAAAAAGCAGTAAAGAACCACAACAGAGACATATGCAAACCAGAGGAAATAAGGAATCACAAACAGTTCACAAAAAGGGATAAAATCATCTGCCCAAACATGAATGATCGTCTGAGGGTGTGTTACGGTCTTCTCGAGAAAAGCAAACCAGATACAATATATAAATGCATAAATAATAAGCGGTATAGCATGCTTATACCTTTCGTAAAACTTTTTCATAATAATCCTCCATAATCCTATAATAAAAATCTGAGCTTTTCTTTTAAACAGGTAAGAGTGATGGAACTGCTCTTTTGACTTACCTCTCCGTCGGTATGAACCCACAGTGGTGAAGAGGTTTCTAAATGTATTTTGGAAGCGGCATAACGGTCGATTCCCTGAAAACGGTAATGATTGCCTTTAAAAGCTGTGGGCAGAGCCAATATGACCAGCCATTTCGGAATATTGCCGACAGCACAAATATCAAGTATTCCGTCCTGATAATCGGCATCCGGACAGAATTTAAAGCCTCCGCCTTCATATTGATGATTCATACATGCCACAAATAAAAACTTGGACATGTGAATCGTCCGATCATCATCCAAAGTAAAATCGCAGGTAATTTTCTTTGCCTTGATCAACTGCTTGAGAGCAATGATCAGATAAGTAAGCTTCCCAAGACCTATTTTATTCAGAGCCTTCTTAAATTTAGAAGTAAGAGCTTCTTCGCATACGGCAGCATCGAATCCAATACCGCTGCTGACAATGAAATATCTCTGAGTGATGTTTTCTTCATTTGAAAAAGTCGAAGTCTGTTCTCCCACATGATGATACACCAGCCGTCCGATATCCATGGGAATAGGCTTCCGGCAGGATAAAATGCGTTCAAGAGCCGCATCAGGATCAGCAGGAATCTTTAAATCCCGTGCAAGATCATTGCTGGAGCCGGTAGGGATGTATCCCACTTCAACCCGGTCGAAATCACTGATGCCCTGCAAAGTTTCATTCATTGTGCCATCTCCGCCAAGCACAATCAGCTTTAACGGTTCGTCGGAACCGGACTCTAATAAAGAAGCGGACAATTCCTGAACTAATTTGATAACATGTCCTGCTTCTCTGGAAAAGAAAACCGTATATTCAATTGATCGTTCGTTCAAAATCTGTTCGACCCGGGTCCAGATATCGGCGCCCTTTCCGGATTTTGAAGCTGGATTTACTATTACATGGTACATAATTATAACCGTGCCTTATCTGCAGTTTTCAGCGCTTTTTTGTAACCTTTGTAACTCTTAAAAATCTTTTCCTATTGTATCAGTATTTTGCGAGGTAGTAAAGTTTTTTTGCGAATATTCGGTAAATCTTAAGGTTTCTTTAGGAGTTTGATAAGGTTTGAATTAGAAAAAGTGGAAAGAAAGGTTTTTTTTCAAAAGGGTATGTGCTATAATAGTTCCAATTTGTTAGCATTTTAACCTTGGAATATGTAAAGAATGAGGAGGAAGTTTCATGTATTCACTTGATGAAGTAAGAAATATCGATCCGGAGATTGCCGAGGCAATCGTGGACGAGCAGGAGAGGCAGAATAGTCACATTGAGCTGATTGCATCAGAAAACTGGGTAAGTAAGGCTGTTATGGCGGCAATGGGAAGCCCGCTTACCAACAAATATGCGGAAGGATATCCCGGAAAGCGTTATTATGGTGGTTGCCAATGTGTTGACGTGGTAGAGAATCTTGCTATTGACAGAGCAAAGGAATTGTTTGGATGTGATTATGCAAATGTTCAGCCTCATTCAGGCGCGCAGGCAAATCTGGCAGTACAGTTTGCAATCTGTAATCCCGGAGATACCATTATGGGGATGAATTTGGACCATGGCGGACATCTGACTCACGGAAGCCCGGTGAATATTTCCGGAAAATATTTTAATATTGTGCCTTATGGAGTAAATGATGAGGGCTTTATTGACTATGACAAGCTGCGTGAAATTGCTTTAGAATGTAAACCGAAGATGATTATTGCCGGTGCATCTGCTTATGCGAGAACCATTGATTTTAAGAAGTTCAGAGAAGTTGCGGACGAAGTAGGAGCTGTGCTCATGGTAGATATGGCGCATATTGCCGGGCTTGTGGCAGCAGGCCTGCATCCCAGCCCGATTCCGTATGCAGATGTGGTAACCACCACAACGCACAAAACCTTAAGAGGCCCCAGAGGAGGATTGATTCTCTGTAATCAGGAAGCAGCAGATAAATATAACTTTAACAAAGCAGTATTTCCGGGAATTCAGGGCGGTCCGCTGATGCATGTGATCGCAGCAAAGGCTGTATGCTTTAAGGAAGCCTTATCAGAGGACTTTAAGGCATATCAGAAAGGAATTGTTGATAATGCACAGGCGCTTTGCAAAGGCCTGATCGACAGAGGAATCAAGATTGTATCCGGCGGCACGGACAATCACCTGATGCTGATGGATCTTACTCCTTTTGAACTTACCGGCAAAGCAATTGAGAAGATGCTTGATGAAGCGCATATCACAGCTAATAAGAATACCATTCCCAATGATCCCAAATCACCATTTGTAACCAGTGGTATCCGTCTTGGCACACCGGCTGTTACATCTAGGGGAATGAATACGGAGGATATGGATCAGATTGCTGAGGCGATTGCAATGATCGTTAAAGGCGGCGAGGAGAAGATACCAGAGGCAAGAGCTATTGTGCAGAAGCTTACGGATAAGTATCCGCTTATATAATAACATAGAGGAATAACAAACGCTGTCACACTTCGAGGGCCAGCTTATTGTAACAAAAGTGCAGGTTGCTTTACCTGCACTTTTTAAGTAAATAATCTGCAAAATTTGGCGGCTCTGAAAGGATCAATCATCAGCTGCCGTGTGGAAAGAATTAATAACCAAGCTCCTCAGCGATAAAGAATACCTTAATTCTTCCGGGAATTCCGCTTCTTCTGGTTATTACAATGTGGTTACACATGCAGTCATCGGAGAGGCAATCTCCGCATCTTCCTGTGTGAAAGCAGGGAGTGTTGCGGTTAAGGCGTTTGGCGTTGGCAGGAGAAGCGGTGTTCTGAACCCGCAGGCACCCGGTCTCTACATCAGAAACAAGTTTATTCATTCCTACCACCATAATAATGTTTTTGGGACCGTGGATCAGGCATGCCACCCGGTTTCCGTTCCCGTCAATATTGATCAGTTCTCCATCAAAAGTAATAGCATTTGTACTCATACAATAATAATCAGAAAGAACGGTTTTGGCATAGAGTTCACGTCCCTCTTCGGGAGTTTTGGCGCTAAAACGGTCGATCAGGGTATAGTTTCCCTTCTGAAGTGCCTCCATAAGTCCGCATTCTTTGATGGTTTCACTTCCGCCCCAGCTGATCATGGAACCGTCTGCAATCATATCTGTGATTGCCTTAACGCAGGAAGCGCTGTCTTCAAAAAAGTATCCTTCCATATTTCTTTTCTTTAAATTCTGAATTGTAGTCTGAGCTGCTGCCTGAAAAGCTAGCTGTTTTGGTGTCATTGGTATCCCTCCTAAAATCAGTGTGATAATTTTCTTATACTACATTGTAACATATTATTGATAATGTAAGGAAAAATTCTAAGATAAAATAGACTGACAAATAATGGGATTATTTGCAAATATAAGGAAAAATAAACAGAAAAATGATTAAAAAGCGGACAAAACTGATGTTTTAAGAAAAAAATGAAAAAATAAAGAAAAAAATGAAAAAATAAAGAAAAAAATGAAAAAATGTGTTGACAAATAAAGCTATGCTGGTTATAATAAAATCACAAAAACAAATTCACATAGATAATCTTAAGGAAAGGAAGGTACAGTCCACCGAGAACGTAAGATCAGTTATTTGACGAAGGATCAAGTAACAAAATGTGAAAGAGTTAGCTTTTAAAGTACAAAAGAACAAAGTACAAAAGAAAGCGGATTTCAAATTCGTATCCAGTACAGAAGAAAAAGTAACGAACCACAGAGGATGAAGAGAAACGTTACAGTACATGCGTACAAAAGAAGAAAAGGAAAAGTACGAAGGAGAAAAGAACAACTGAATAGGGAGCTAGTCCAAATAATCCCAAAAAGGAAAGAGAGGTAAAGGCCATTGGATAGCATAGTTTAAAGGCGGGTGTTGATCAAAGTGATTGATGCCCGCTGTTTCGTTGTTATTACATTTTTGTTCCGGATTCATTTCTTGAGATGATAGAAGACATTGAAAATGTTAACATTTTCAATGTTTATATTTTTTTAAGTAGCAATTCGGGGGTGAATCATGTATGATAGGCATATGGAGGAATAGAAAATGGCGAAAAATGAAGATTTTAGTGAAGAAATGGATCGAAGAGAATATAGACGTAAAAGAAGAGTCAGGAATCAGATGATTTCATATATAGTACTTGCTGTCGTACTGATTGGGGTAGCGGTCGGCAGTGTGATTGGTGTACAAAAAATTCTGAAAATGTTAAGTGATAAAAAGCAAGCGGAAGAATTGCAAAAACAATTGCAGGAGCTTTCGGAAAATGAGGAGGAACCAGCAGTAATAGAGGCGCCGGATGAACAAACAGGGCCTGTGGCGGAGACAGATTATTTAGAAGAAATTGTCAATTCAACTATTGCAGAGATGCCTTTAGAGGATAAGGTGGCGGGATTATTTTTCATTACTCCTGAAGCGCTTACCGATACGGATGTAGTAGTCCGGGCGGGAGATACGACAAAAGAAAAACTGAGAGAATGTGCAGTAGGGGGATTGATATATTTTTCGCAAAATATCAAGGATTCCGCTCAGCTTTCAGAAATGCTTCAGAATACCCTGACATGGAGTAAATATCCTATATTTTTGGCGGTTGATGAAGAAGGAGGCAGCGTGAGCCGGGTTGCCGAGGCAGGACTTGCTGATAATGTGGGACCTATGTCTGAGATTGGTGCATCGGGAGACGCTGCTGTTGCGAGGGAAGCAGGAACAAAGATTGGAACTTATTTGTCGGGTTACGGTTTTAATCTGGATTTTGCACCGGTTGCAGACGTGATCACAGATGGCAATACCGTGATCGGAGATCGTTCTTTTGGCACGGATGTGAATCTGGTTTCACCTATGGTTGCCGCTATGGTGGAAGGATTACAGGACAATGGCGTGAGCGCGTGTCTGAAACATTTCCCAGGGCTGGGTGATACAACAGAGGATACACATGAAGGCCTGGCAGCCAGTGAAAAAACGTTGGATGAGTTTACGGCTCAGGACTTCCCGGTTTATCAGGCGGGAATTGGCGCAGGAGTTAAATTTATTATGGTGAGCCATTTATCTGCTCCTAATGTGGTGGGAGATAACACGCCGGCTTCTCTTTCTTCCATGATGATTAATGATATTCTGAGAGGACAGTTGGGGTATCAGGGTGTTGTTATTACTGATGCCATGAACATGACAGCTATCACGGACTATTATACATCGGAACAGGCAGCTGTTATGGCGTTACAGGCGGGAGCAGATATGATTCTTATGCCGGAGGATTTCAAGGCAGCATATCAGGGAGTTTTGGATGCAGTAAACAACGGGACATTGACGGAAGAGAGGATTGATGAATCCTTAAGAAGAATTTACCGCATTAAAAAATATGAAGAATATATAAGCATTGTAGGGGAATAAAGGGTGGACATTTATAAACGCATTGGTATTGTCTGTCAGCAGATTCCAACCGGAAAGGTGGCAACCTATGGACAGATTGCTCTGCTGTGTGAGAAACCACAAAACTCCAGGCAAGTAGGGTATGCTTTGAAAAAAGGACTTGCAGGTGAAAACATACCGGCATACCGAGTAGTAAATTCCAGAGGAATATTAAGTGGAGCTGAATATTTTGAGACTCATGATATGCAGAAGCTTTTGTTAGAGGAAGAGGGTGTTGCAGTTAATTTGCAGGATGGCGTGTGGTGTGTGGATCTGAAACGATACGGCTGGCAGAATACATTAGAGGATGTATACCGGCTTCAGAGCCTGTTTGAGGCAGCAGAAAAGAGTGACACGGTTTCGACAGGCAGAGGGTAAATATCTTTATAAGAGAATTTAATTTTGGTAAATCAGATTTGTGCAAAAAAGGTGAGTTGAAAAAGTAAATTCCACTTTGTAGGATTAAATTCCACTCCAA
>CAMWJC010000071.1 GCA_947174495.1 uncultured Lachnospiraceae bacterium
GCAATACTAATAATATGTATATAATTCAAAAGGTCAAAAAGCTACTGTTTACTCGCCACAATCGTAAACTCTCCCGGTATCTTCTCATTTGTCCATGCAGGATGCTCATCAAACTTTCTTAGAGTAAAGCCGCTGTTTATGACAGAATTGATAATCTCACTGATGGTATACTTACGATAACTGCATTTGGGCATCTGCTCTCGGATACTTTCTTCAAAAAAGCGGGCGTGTGCCATTTCACCTTCAAAAACTTCAGTTGAAAAGTAACTCATAGTCGGCTGCTCAAAATTCAAAATATCTGATATTTTTGTAAATGGATGAAAATCGCTGCATATCATCTTGCCGCCATCTTTTAACAAGGAGTGCATAATGTGCATGAACTCATCAATATCATGAAAATAATGCAATATGCCGCCTTCCATAAAAACTACATCAAAATAGTTTCCGTACTTCCCGGTATCGATTTCCAATATATCACATACTTCAAAATTTAAGTTAACTTTTGCGGCGGCCGCGACTTCAAGTGCATATCGTTTGTTATCTTCTGAGATATCAAAGACAGTAACTTCTGCTCCTAAAACAGCTAAAGGGATGGCCTTCTTTCCGCATGAGCCACATATGTTTGCTATTTTGATACCTTTATAAGTATCAAAATAATCAGAATACTTTCTCAACATTCCTATAGGGTTTTCCAGATCCATTTTTGCTCTGTCAACTGGCGAGCCTGAATTTTTCAGCCAGAACTCATATGCGTTATATTCCCATGCTCTTTTATTTTGAATGCTATAATCTGTCATCTTTGAATATCCTCATGTTTTTTATTTATATTTCTAATTGATTCGCAATTCCGAAAAGGGAGAAGCATAATTATTCAGGAAAAGGCTCCAAAAATAATGGAATCCATTCAAACTCCATAGGCTCTGTGACATATTTTTCCTGGATCCGCAGGTATTCCTCCTCAGTTATTTCCGTGTCAAGTTCCCCGTCGCTTCCCCAGTTTCCTCCATAATATGCATCATCTATAAGATCAACAGCAATTGTGTCTATCACGACCCATTCATCCACATCTTCCTGAAACTGTACGTAAGTTGTTGAGGAATACATTCCGGCGCTGACATATTCAATAATGCCATTCTGATAGATTGTCATATCAAAATATGAGGTTGTAAATTCCATTCCGATTCCGCTGGTTTCACTATAATTGTAAATAATATAGGGTCTGTCTCCAGATGCAATAACCATTTCCGGGAAGCCATTACCTGTCAAATCCGCCAAGGCATAGTTATAATATATGCCTTGAGAAGGCATATATATGCACAGTTCATCGTATACGTACTTCCATTCACTGCCAAATTTGGCTCGTACGCTTTCGTCATTAAGATTCTGATTGTCGGCATTCATGAATTGCTCATACTGCTTCAGAACTTCTATATAAGGCTGTGGCATATCAGGATATATATTTACTTGCCATTGCATTTGCGCTGATGAGATGTCTTCTAATCCTGTGTTTTCGGATTCTGTAATTTCGGATTTCATTTCTTCCGGGCTTTCTGATTCTTTGTCTTCAAAGATTTCCACTTCTGGGTCTTCGGATATAGCCAGAGGCGTAGAATGTGGCTCCATTTCATTTGCGATATTTTCTGTTTTTTCGGCTTTTGCACATGCACATAAACTGAGAATGCATAGAAGCGTTATTTTTAAAATAAATATTTTTGATAATATTGTTTTTTCCAATTTCATTTCCCTTTTTCTGTACAAATTTCTATAAAACATTATGAACTCAGATAGGAAGAAAAGCAAGGGGAGTATAATGTGATACAAAGCCCTTTTTCTGTTTAGTAATAAATTTTTCTATATCAATGGCAGCAATTATGTTAAAATGAACATGATAATGAATTTACACATTAAGGAGGAAACAAAATGGGATACGAAATGACGAAACTAATTGTTGACATTGTTTTTGGAGCATGTGCATTTGGGCTAGGACTGTATTATCTTATAACTCCCTACGAAAAACTAAAAGAAAAATTTCCAAAAATAAAATCCGAAAAAATGATCAAGACCTGCGGGGTGCTGCTTGCGGTAATTGGTGCTATTATTGTTGTGGCGGGCATATTTGGTTTGATTTAAGAAACTGAAAAGTGAAAAGAATAAAAAGCTGCATGGAAAATTCCGTGCAGTTTTTTTGTGGACTAAAAATGTGTTTGTATGTGATGTGAGCAGCGAACTGCACCTTATCCTCTAAAAACTGCATCCTGTAGGAAAGCAGATTGAAGGAATCCGTAAATCTGTTACAATGAAACTACAGGAAAGGAAAATGTATGAAGCTGACAATGAACAAAATTTCACAGGGCGATGATGAGGTGATCATCCGATACAGGGAGATGAATAAGCAAATTGAAATGATTGCGGCACTGGCAGAAGGGAAAACGTCAAAGATTAGCGCCAGATATAATGATGAGATGATTTTGCTCAGCCCGGAGGCTATTCTTTATCTGGAGAGTGTGGACGGAGTGACCTGGGCATATCTGTCGGATAAAGTATGCAGAATTTATGAGAGTCTGGAAAAGGCTGTACTGGCATGGGGAGAAAGAGGGTTTTTTAGATGCTCCAAATCTATGGTTATCAATATTTACCGAATCAGCACCTTAAAGAGCGAATCGGGAAACAGAATCCTGGCGCTGATGGAAAACGGTGAGAAGGTGATGATCTCCCGAAGGTATGCAAGAGAGCTCAGAAGAATTTTGAAGGGAGGGCCAGAAAATGAAGAAGAGCAGCCTTAAGGAAAAATTTATGCATTATCTGGGAGCGGAGATATGGATTGAATATAAAGCCTGCCTGTATTCTTATTGCATCATGGTTTTTTACTGTGCTTTTTTGCTTTTCCGGAGAATTTATCAGGCAAGGATACTGATTTTATCTGAGATGGTGATAGCGGCTTATTTTATGGGGTATGTGCAGGTATATCTGCTGAAAAACTTTGATGAATCGGACCGATTAGGAAAACATGAGATACTAAGTATTCTGTTATGCAGCTTTTTGTATACACTGATTTCTTATATTTTGAGCTGGTTTGGGCGAAGCCTCCCGGCTACAGGGTTATTTTTCCTGTTTATGCTGTTCAGCTTTGGCTGTGTCTATCTGGTAAATAAGATAAGAAGGGCATACGATACCCGGAATTTAAACAAAATGCTTGCAGAATTTAAGAAGGGGGAGGGAAAGTGAAAGATAGATTTTTCACTTCTGCGATCGGAGGGAGGTTAATAGATGGAAAAGGCAATTGAGATTACAGGACTTACCAAGAATTACGGAAAGCACCGTGGTGTGAAGGGCATTTCCCTTCAGGTGGAAAAAGGAGATATCTTTGGATTTTTAGGTCCTAACGGGGCGGGCAAGTCTACCACTATCCGCAGTATCTTGGGATTGCTGCATTTTGGACAGGGTGAGATTAAAATACTTGGGATGGACAGCGTGAAGCAACAGAAGGAAATATTAAGCCGGACAGGATATATGCCTTCGGAGGCTATGTTTTATCCTACGATGAAGGTGCGGGATGTGATACGGTTTGCAGCAGATATCCGCAGACGTGACTGCAAGGCGGAGGCAGAGAAGATCTGTGAGGTCTTGGAACTAGATACCGGCAAGAAGATAGAGGAGCTGTCTTTAGGGAACAGAAAGAAGGTAAGCATTGTCTGTGCCATGCAGCATAAGCCGGAGCTTTTGATTCTGGACGAACCTACTTCCGGGCTTGATCCGCTAATGCAGGAAGCTTTTTTTAAATTAATTTTGAATTATAACAGTCAGGGAACCACCTGTTTTTTGTCCTCCCATGTGCTTACAGAGGTGAAGCGCTACTGCAAAAATGCGGCGATTATCAGGGAGGGAGAGATTATCAGGGCAGATACAGTGGAGAATCTGTCCAGATCCAATCTGCGTAAGGTAAGAGTATGGGAAGCAGGGGAAGAGAGAAGCTTTTCTTATAGCGGGGATATGAAGGAGTTGATCCGAAAATTAAATGAGACGGAGCTTTCGGATGTTTTGATTGAGGAACCGAGTCTGGATGAACTTTTTATGCATTACTACTCTGAATCAGATGCCAGGGAAGACAGGAAAGAGGAGGTGCTGTAATGACTCTGTTAAAACATGAGATTAAAATGAATTTAAAGACTTTGCTGATATGGACGCTCAGCGTGGGTGTACTTTGTGCAGGCTGCATTCTTCTGTTTAAAAGTCTGGAAGAAAGCATGAGAGGAATGGCGGCCGCTTATTCGGATATGGGAGCTTTTTCAGCAGCCCTTGGCATGGATAAGCTCAGCGTCAGCACACTGGAAGGGTTTTACGGGACAGAAATTGCGCTGATGTTTGCCATTGGCGGCGCTATGTTTGCGGCAATGACAGGCGCATCAATGCTTTCCAAGGAGGAAGAAGGGCATACCTGTGAGTTCCTCCTTACCTTGCCCATGGGGAGAAGAACAGTTATTTTTGGTAAATATATGGCAATGGCGTTGCTGGTACTTCTATTTAATGGAGTAACTGTGCTGCTGATCTTGACGGGTTTTGTCGGTATTGGAGAAATGCCAGATGGAAAAACTTTTGCCCTGTATCATGGGGCGCAGCTTTTGATGCAGCTTGAGATAGGAAGTGTGTGCTTTCTGATTTCGGCAATAGCGAAGCGCAGACAGCTTGGAGCTTCCTTAGGACTTGCAATGTTGCTTTACATGGCCGATCTGATGTGCAGAATCATTCCGGATTTGGAGGATTTGAAGTATGTGACGCCTTACTATTTTTCCAATGGAGCGGACATTTTGGCAGGCGGAGAATTGCAAGGTGAAATGGTGGTGATCAGCCTGATAGTGACATTTTTTTCGGTGTTGGCAGCAACAGTGGTGTATGGGAAAAGAGATTTGGCGGCATAGGAAGGAGAGAAGTATATGAATGAGGTATTGACAATCAATGTGCAGATAACGGGAATGTCCGGAATGGAACGGAAAGAAGGAAATGTGAATATGATCTGCTTCACCGGAAACAGTAACTGCAGGAACTTTCAAGGGAAGATTATGGATGGCGGTGTGGATACCCAGGTGCTGAGAGCAGATGGGTCAGGTACACTGTCTGCGCGCTATTTGATGGAAGGAATGGATTGCGAAGGGAAGCCTTGCAAACTATATGTGGAAAACAACGGAACATTGGGTGAAAATGGAAATATTACCACAACACCTAAAATTCTTACCAACAGCAGTGCGCTTAAATGGCTGGAAACGGCAGAATTGTCAGGAACAGTGGAGGGAGCAGGAGAAGGAAAGGTCCTAATCAGGATTTATGAGAGAAGATAGGTGGGACGAAAAGGTGCAGTAAATCTACGTTTAGTTAAGGTATGTGTATGAAAGACGTCCGCTCAGATGAAAAGAAATCCTTTCGTCAACACGCTCGATAAAGCGTTCGCGAATTGTTTCCTCAAGGATTCTTTTCATCTGAGCTGGGCTGTTGAATGACGCATAGCCTAACTGGGAACTTCATTAAGGCGAAATGGTCCACGTTTTAGTGGATAGCCAGACAGTGGATTAGGCGACTGTAGTGGAGTCATTAGCTGGTTTCACGTCAGCCAATAATTTAACCCGGATAGAATTAAATTCTTTAGGAGCCCTTCAAAAAGCGTTGGTGCTTAGCGAGGTTCCTAACGAGCTTAGCACCATTACGCTTTTTGTAGAACGAGAGTGAGGCGACGTAGAATTTGATTCTATCCGGGTTTTCGTATTTCTATTTGAAACTCAGCTAAACGTTAAATTAATGGTACAGTCATAAGCCAATATGTAATGATGCAAAATTACCTTATTTATTCTGTGTGGACTTTTTATTACTCAACAAAGGCAGTTATCCTCCGCCATTATTAAAAATGATTTTAAAAATAGTTGAAAAATTGAAATAATAGATATATTATAGGAGATACAAAGCTTTCGAGAAATAAATTATGCATATGGAAGAGAAAAGAGGAATATAGAAGAACCAGAGAAGGTAGGTGGCGATGGTATGGCGGATCGAATGGAAGAAAACAAAGCAGGGAAATATGAGCTGGTTAAAAATGATGCCGAAAAGGCGAAAACTGAGGGCGGGAGGCTCTATTATCAAACTTATATTCCTGCCAGTCTTAAGCACGTTAAAGTTGCAGCAGACGTGGAAAGCGCAGAATTAAAGCAGATTTATCAGGAAATAGGAAAGATGCAGGGGCTCGGATTTTTTGAGAGGAATCTTGAAGGAAAAAATAGAAAGCTCTGTATGCAGGAAGTGACAGCAATGCTTGAAAACGAAGGAAACAAGCCAGAACTCCCGGATAGGTTCAGTAATCAGCCTGTAAATGAAATAAAAGAAAAAATGAACATATACATTTTCTTGAATAAAGAGAATAGCCCCAGCGTGCGAAAAATCCTTCAGGGCAGAGCTCAGGCAGGCGGAAAAAACTATGGATATCGAAATGTCCAGGTATGGGAAGACAAAGAAGCAAAGAGAGTCAGTCTCAGAGAGCATAACCCGTCAGCGCCAAAGCATATTTCGGAGCTGATGAAAGGATTGGAAGAATACAGTACCAGAAAAGACCTTCCGGATCCGTTTATTCATGCCGGACTTTTATGCTATCAGTTTCTGACCATTATGCCTTTTGAAGAAGATAATGAGTTGTGGGCAGGTCTGCTAATCAATTGCTTTTTGCGTGAGCATCTGCATGAACAGGATATCCGGACGGAGTATTACATTCCTTTCGGAAGATATCTTCTTGACAGTGAAGAAGAACGAAAGGAAGCTATGAGGCAGGTAAGAGAAAGTGGGGATTACGGCATATGGCTTCATTATTTTGTAGAAATGACCAGGCGGGCTCTGGAGAGAACGAACCGGATGATTATGGCGGTAGAACAGCTTTATAAAGAAAGTTTTTCTTCTATTATAAAGGAGAAGCAGAAGGAACTGTTGCAGGATATCATTATTTATATGGAAGAAACTCCTGTTTTTGCAGTTGCGGATATCGAAGAGGCATTCGATATTGCATATAACACGGCAGCTAAGATGATTAATATATTGAAGAAACATGACATAGTGCAGGAGATTTCCGAAAGACAAAGATATCGTATCTTTTGCTATGAGAGTTACGTACAGGAGATTTTGTGAGATAAATCCCAACTTTTACAAAAATTTTAAAAATATGCTTGCATGTTCTCAAAACATCATGTATACTATCAAGTGCTGTGGCATGATAGCGATGAAGCGTGAGGTTGCTGCTTTGCCGAGAGGCACTGCAGGTTTTCCGTGGAGCGAATGTCAAGAAGGCCGGTTATAACCGGACCTAAGAACCTGACGGCAAGTCACTGTACAAACATATGTCTGTGAAATACAGAAACACGTGTGTTAAGAATGTTTTTCAAAGATGCGTAAGAGTGCGCAATTTTCATTTGAGAAAGCAGGACACACACGGAAGAGTGTACAGTCACCGCTTGTCGTACTTATTAATCAAAAGTGCGAAAAGGAGGCGACTTTTTTTATGGCAAGTCAAGTAATGAGAATCACACTCAAGGCTTATGATCATCAGTTAGTAGATGCATCTGCCAAAAAAATCATCGAAACAGTCAAGAAGAACGGATCACAGGTAAGCGGACCGGTACCCCTTCCCACCAAGAAGGAAGTTGTTACCATCTTAAGGGCGGTTCACAAGTACAAAGATTCCAGAGAGCAGTTTGAACAGAGAACTCACAAGAGACTGATCGATATCATCACACCTACACCCAAGACCGTTGATGCTTTGCAGAGACTGGAAATGCCTGCCGGTGTGTACATTGATATTAAAATGAAGAATAAATAATTCTTCGAAACAACTAACCCCTACACTAGAATGGCCCGATAGGGGCCCGCTGTAGAAACAAATGGAGGTAAAGAAATGAAGAAAGCTATTTTAGCTACAAAGGTCGGAATGACACAGATTTTTAATGAAGACGGAACACTGGTTCCCGTAACCGTACTTCAGGCAGGTCCCTGTGTAGTAACACAGATCAAGACCGTAGAAAATGACGGTTACAGTGCAGTACAGGTTGGCTTTGTTGACAAGAAAGAAAGAATCACCAACAAAGACAAGAGTGGAAAGAAGGAAGTAGTTCACAGACATGGCGTGAACAAGGCTATGAAGGGACATTTCGACAAGGCAGGAGTTTCCTGCAAGAGATTTGTCAGAGAATTCAAACTGGAAGGCGCAGAGGAATACGCTCTTGGAAGTGAGATTAAAGCGGATGTTTTCGCAGCAGGCGATAAAATCGATGCTTCAGCAATCTCCAAAGGAAAAGGCTTTCAGGGTGCCATTAAGAGACACGGACAGCACAGAGGTCCTATGGCTCATGGTTCCAAATTCCATCGTCATCAGGGTTCAAACGGTGCCTGCTCCTCACCCAGCCGTGTGTTCAAGGGAAAAGGAATGCCCGGACATATGGGATGCGTTAAGGTGACAGTACAGAACCTGGAAGTTGTTAGAGTTGATGCTGAGAAGAACCTGCTTCTTGTTAAGGGCGCAGTACCCGGACCCAAGAAAGCCCTGGTTACAATCAAAGAGTCAGTTAAGACTATGGCGTAAGCCGATGAGATGAAAGGAGGACCATTCAGATGGCAAACGTATCTGTTTTTAATATGGAAGGCAAGGAAGTCGGCACAATAGAATTAAACGATGCGGTGTTCGGTGTTACAGTGAATGAACATCTGGTACACATGGCAGTTGTGCAGCAGCTTGCAAATAATCGTCAGGGAACTCAGAAGGCAAAGACCCGTTCTGAAGTTTCAGGCGGCGGAAGAAAGCCCTGGAGACAAAAAGGAACCGGTCACGCAAGACAGGGTTCAACCAGAGCTCCCCAGTGGACAGGAGGCGGCGTTGTATTCGCTCCCGTACCGAGAGATTATTCATTTAAGCTCAACAAGAAAGAAAAGAGAGCAGCGCTTAAGTCCGTTCTCACAAGCAGAGTACAGGACGGCAAGCTGATCGTTGTAGACGAGCTTAAGTTTGATGAGATCAAGACAAAGAAGTTCAAAGCAGTTATGGACAACTTAAAGGTCAGCAAGGCACTGGTTGTACTTGGTGACAACGACGAAAAGGTGGTTATGTCCGCAAGGAACATTCCTACTGTAAAGACTGCATTGGTTAACACAATCAATGTCTATGACATCCTTAAGGGCGACACACTGGTTCTTACCAAGGATGCAGTAGCCAAGATCGAGGAGGTGTATGCATAATGGCAGCAATTCATTATTATGACGTAATCCTTAAACCGGTTATTACCGAGAAGAGTATGGCAGGAATGGGCGATAAGAAGTATACATTCTTAGTTCATCCCGAAGCAAATAAGACCATGATCAAGGAAGCAGTTGAGAAAATGTTCGACGGCGCAAAGGTGAAAAAGGTTAACACCATGAACCTTGACGGAAAGAAAAAGAGACGCGGCATGACGGTCGGCAAGACTGCAAAGACCAAAAAAGCGATCGTATGGCTTACAGAGGACAGCAAGGATATTGAGATTTTTGCAGGACTCTAATTTAAACAGAAACTATGCACAGGAAAAGTGCGATATCAAATGAAGGCTTGAAAGGAGAAATAGACATGGGAATTAAGACATATAACCCATATACACCTTCCAGAAGAAATATGACCGGTTCTGATTTCTCAGAGATCACAAAGAAAACACCTGAGAAGTCACTTGTTACTTCTTTAAAGAAGAATTCCGGCCGTAATAATCAGGGTAAGATCACAGTAAGACATCGCGGAGGCGGTGCAAAGAGAAAATACAGACTGGTAGATTTCAAGAGAAATAAAGAGGGCGTGCCCGCTACCGTAATCGGAATCGAGTACGATCCCAACAGAACAGCAAATATTGCGCTGATCTGCTATGCGGACGGTGAAAAGGCATATATCCTTGCACCGGAAGGTCTGAAGGACGGAATGAAGGTCATGAACGGACCGGAAGCCGAAGTAAGAGTAGGAAACTGCCTGCCCTTATCAGCAATTCCTGTTGGTACACAGGTACACAACATTGAATTATATCCCGGAAAGGGCGGCCAGTTGGTACGTTCCGCCGGAAACAGTGCACAGCTTATGGCGAAGGAAGGAAAGTACGCAACACTTCGTCTCCCTTCAGGAGAAATGAGAATGGTGCCGATCATCTGTAAGGCAACAGTCGGCGTTGTAGGAAATGTTGACCACAGCCTGATCAAGATTGGTAAGGCAGGACGTAAGCGTCACATGGGTATCCGCCCGACAGTCCGCGGTTCTGTTATGAACCCGAATGACCATCCTCACGGCGGTGGTGAAGGTAAGACCGGTATCGGTCGTCCCGGACCGTCCACACCTTGGGGCAAGCCCGCTCTTGGACTTAAGACCCGTAAGAAGAATAAAGCTTCTAATAAGCTGATCGTAAGAAGAAGAGACGGCAAGGCCATCAAATAATTAAGGAGGAGAGAAGAAAATGGCTAGATCACTGAAAAAAGGACCTTTTGCAGATGCAAGTTTGCTTAAAAAAGTAGATGCGATGAATGCAGCAGGACAGAAGCAGGTTATCAAGACCTGGTCCCGCCGTTCTACAATCTTCCCCTCTTTTGTGGGACACACATTTGCAGTGCATGACGGAAGAAAGCATGTGCCTGTATATGTTACGGAAGACATGGTAGGACATAAGCTGGGTGAGTTTGTTGCAACCAGAACTTATAGAGGACACGGCAAAGACGAGAAAAAGTCGAAAGTAAAGTAAGATAGGAGGTTTCATCATGGCAAAAGGACATAGATCCCAAATTAAGAGAGAAAGAAATGCGCAGAAAGATACCAGACCTTCCGCTAAGTTATCTTACGCTAGAGTGTCGGTTCAGAAAGCATGTTTCGTATTAGATGCCATCAGAGGCAAAGATGTGGAAGCCGCTCTGGGAATTTTAGAGTACAATCCCAGATACGCTTCAAGTATCATCAAAAAATTACTGGAATCTGCGCGTGCAAATGCTGAGTATTTGTACAGCCAGGATCCCACAAAGTATCCGAATCCGGAGCACCTTTACATTGCAGAATGTTATGCGGACAAAGGACCTACAATGAAGAGAGTAAGACCCCGCGCACAGGGAAGGGCTTACAGAATCGAAAAGAGAACGAGTCATATTACCGTTGTACTGGATGAGAGATAGGAAAGGAGCAAAGTGATTTATGGGACAGAAAGTTAATCCTCACGGCTTAAGAGTCGGAATTATTAAGGATTGGGATTCTAAGTGGTACGCAGAAGAAGAGTTTTCTGAATTCCTTGTAGAAGATTACAACATCAGAAAATTCCTTAAAAAGAAATTATACAGCGCCGGAGTTTCCAAAATTGAGATTGAGAGAGCTTCCGACAGAGTTAAAGTGGTTATTTACACAGCAAAGCCCGGTGTGGTAATCGGCAAGGGCGGAGCTGAAATCGAGATAACCAAGAAAGAGCTTTCCAAGATGACAGGAAAGAAAGTTCTGGTTGATATCAAAGAGATCAAGAGACCGGATAAGGATGCACAGCTTGTTGCAGAAAATATTGCTCAGCAGCTTGAAAACCGTGTTTCCTTCAGACGTGCCATGAAATCCTGCATGGGCAGAACCATGAAGGCAGGAGCACAGGGTATCAAGACTTCCGTATCAGGACGTCTGGGCGGTGCAGATATGGCTCGTACGGAATTCTACAGCGAAGGTACTATTCCCCTTCAGACACTGCGTGCAGACATTGAGTACGGCTTTGCAGAGGCTGATACAACCTACGGTAAGGTAGGCGTTAAGGTATGGATCTATAAGGGTGAAGTACTTCCTACAAAGAAGAACGAAGAAAAGACAGTGCAGGAAGGGAGCGATAAATAATGTTAATGCCTAAAAGAGTTAAACGTCGTAAACAGTTCCGTGGCACCATGAGAGGAAAAGCAACCCGTGGTAACACAATTACTTACGGTGAATACGGTATTGTTGCATTAGAACCATGTTGGATCAAATCGAATCAGATCGAAGCAGCCCGTATCGCAATGACTCGTTATATCAAGCGTGGCGGTAAAGTTTGGATCAAGATTTTCCCCGACAAACCGGTAACAGCTAAACCCGCAGAAACACGTATGGGTTCCGGTAAAGGAACACTGGAGTACTGGGTAGCGGTAGTAAAGCCCGGACGTGTAATGTTTGAAATCGCAGGAGTTTCCGAAGAAATCGCAAAAGAAGCTTTACGTCTTGCAACTTATAAGCTTCCTTGCAAGTGCAAGATCGTTTCTAAGGCAGACTTGGAAGGTGGTGCATCAAATGAAAACTAACAAGTATGTAGAAGATTTAAAAACAAAATCAGCCGCAGCACTGGCAGACGATTTGGTAGCAGCAAAGAAAGAACTTTTCAATTTGAGATTCCAGAACGCAACAAACCAGCTGGATAATACCGCAAGAATTAAAGAAGTAAGAAAGAATATTGCAAGAATTCAGACCGTTATTACTCAGAAAAAGAAAGAAGCATAATAATTCCTTCAAAGGATTGAACAGAGTTGCAGGAATGTCAAAGAAAGGAGACGAAACATCGTGGAAAGAAATTTGAGAAAAACACGTATCGGTAAAGTGACCAGTGACAAGATGGATAAAACAATCGTTGTTGCAATTGAGAATCATGTTAAGCATCCTCTTTATAAGAAGGTCGTTAAGAGCACATACAAGCTGAAAGCTCATGATGAGAACAACGAGTGTCATATTGGTGATACCGTTAAGGTTATGGAGACAAGACCTTTATCCAAGGATAAGAGATGGAGACTTGTTGAGATCGTAGAGAGGGCAAAATAAAATTTCTTCGAAATTTTATTCTGGTCAAAGAGAAAGATATAATTATTTGGAAGGAGAATTGGCATGATTCAACAGGAAAGCAGACTGAAAGTCGCTGACAATACAGGTGCAAAAGAAATCCTTTGCATCAGAGTTATGGGCGGATCTACAAGAAGATATGCAAATATCGGCGATGTGATTGTTGCTACGGTTAAAGATGCAACACCAGGCGGCGTTGTAAAAAAAGGTGATGTCGTAAAGGCTGTAGTTGTCCGCACCGCCAAGGGAGCACGTCGTAAAGATGGTTCTTATATTAAATTTGATGAAAATGCTGCTGTTATCATTAAAGATGATAAGACTCCCAGAGGAACACGTATTTTTGGACCGGTAGCAAGAGAGCTTCGTGAGAAACAGTTTATGAAGATTGTTTCCTTAGCTCCCGAAGTATTATAGGAGGTGCTTAGCATGGCAACTTTAAAGATTAAAAAGGGTGATACCGTTAAGGTGATTGCCGGTAAAGATAAAGGAACAGAAGGTAAGGTAGTTTCTGTTGACGCTAAGAACCACAAGGTTATCGTTGAAGGCGCCAATATGGTTACCAAACATACAAAGCCTTCAGCAGCTAACCAGAATGGCGGAATTATTCAAAAGGAAGCACCCATTGATCTTTCAAACGTAATGTATGTTCACAATGGTAAGCCTACAAGAGTCGGCTTTAAAATGGAGGATGACAAGAAAGTACGTTTTGCAAAGTCAACAGGTGAAGTAATTGACAAACCTAAGAAGGGAGGTCAGTAAGCGTGAGCGTAAGTAGACTTAAAACTATGTATAATGACGAGATCGTAGATGCTATGATCAAAAAGTTCGGATATAAAAATGTTATGGAAGTACCGAAGCTTGACAAGATTGTTATCAACATGGGCGTAGGCGAAGCAAAAGAAAATGCCAAAATATTGGAGTCCGCTGTAAAGGATCTTGAAACAATTTCAGGTCAGAAGGCTGTACTTACCAAAGCAAAGAAATCCGTGGCTAACTTCAAAATCAGAGAAGGTATGTCAATCGGATGCAAGGTTACCCTTCGCGGTGAAAAGATGTATGATTTCCTGGATCGTCTTGTTAACCTTGCGCTGCCTCGTGTGCGTGACTTCAGAGGTGTAAATCCCAACGCATTTGACGGAAGAGGAAACTATTCACTGGGTATCAAGGAACAGCTTATTTTCCCTGAGATCGAGTACGATAAGGTGGATAAGGTAAGAGGAATGGACGTTATCTTTGTTACAACAGCAAAGACCGATGAAGAAGCGCGTGAATTGTTAAGATTATTCAACATGCCATTTGCGAAATAGGAGGAGGAAAATTCATGGCTAAAACATCAATGAAGATCAAACAGCAGCGTAAACCGAAATTCTCTACCAGAGAATATACCCGTTGCAAAGTATGTGGACGTCCGCATTCTGTTCTTAGAAAATACGGGATCTGCAGAATTTGTTTTCGTGAATTAGCTTACAAGGGACAGATTCCCGGTGTCAGAAAAGCAAGCTGGTAAAGGATATCGCATCTAATAATATAGGAGGAAGTAAAATGACAATGAGTGATCCTATTGCAGATATGCTTACAAGAATCCGTAACGCAAATACTGCAAAACATGATACAGTAGACATTCCTGCTTCTAAGATGAAACTGGCTATAGCCGACATACTGGTAGAAGAAGGATATATAAAGAAATATGATCTGATCGATGAAGGCAACTTTAAGACAATCCGTGTTGCATTAAAGTATGGCGCAGACAGAAATGAAAAGATCATCAGCGGTTTAAAGAGAATTTCCAAACCCGGTCTTCGTGTATATGCCGGTAAGGAAGATCTGCCCAAGGTACTTGGCGGACTTGGTATTGCAATCATTTCCACCAATCAGGGTGTTATCACTGATAAGAAGGCAAGAGAACTGCAGGTAGGCGGAGAAGTTTTGGCTTACGTTTGGTAAGGAGCCAAAATCAAGCGTCGAAAATTGATTATTAAAAATAGGAGGTACGGGCATGTCACGTATAGGAAGAATGCCAATCGCAATTCCCGCAGGCGTTACTGTGGATATTGCAGAAAATAATAAAGTGACTGTAAAAGGTCCTAAAGGAACACTGGAAAGAGTGCTTCCGGCAGAAATGGAAATCAAGGTCGAGGGCGCAGAGATTGTTGTCACAAGACCCAATGATTTGAAGAAAATGAAGTCTCTGCACGGCCTTACAAGATCATTGATCGCAAATATGGTCAAAGGTGTTACAGATGGCTTTGAAAAGAAACTGGAAGTAAACGGTGTTGGTTACAGAGCAGCCAAATCCGGCAATAAGTTAACCTTATCCTTAGGATATTCTCACCCGGTTGAGATGGTTGATCCTGAAGGTATCGAAACAGTTCTGGAAGGTCAGAATATCATCATCGTAAAGGGTATTGACAAAGAAAAAGTTGGCCAATTCGCAGCTGAAATCAGAGACAAGAGAAGACCGGAGCCTTATAAGGGCAAAGGTATCAAGTATGCTGATGAAACAATCAGACGTAAAGTTGGTAAGACTGGTAAGAAATAGATAAGGAGAGTGTAAAGATGGTTAGTAAAGAGTC
>CAMWJC010000072.1 GCA_947174495.1 uncultured Lachnospiraceae bacterium
GAATCTGGTAGATCATAAAAGGATATTTCATATAGCTCTGCCCACTATCACGCACAAGCTGAACCGCTGCTTCTTCGTGAGTCATTCCAAGGACAAGAGGATTGCCGCTGCGATCCTTAAAACGGGCCATTTCTTTGCCAATGCTTTCATATCTGCCGGATTCCTGCCACAGTGATGCCGGCATCACCACCGGGAATTGCACCTCCTGTCCGTCAATTGCATCCATCTCCTCACGAATGATCTGCTCAATCTTTCTCATCACCCTTTTCAGCGGCATATAAGATGAAAAGATACCGTTTGCCACATACTTCATGTATCCGCCGCGCACCATAAGCGCATGGCTGTCAACAACACAATCCGATGGTTTTTCCCGGAAACGATCTCCGGCAAGTTTTTCTAATTTCACGTAAATTACCTCCTTTTGGTTTTTAAACACAAAAAAACCCTAAACCGACATTACATCAGCTTAGGGCGAACTATTACAAGTCCGTGGTACCACCTAAATTCGGATAAAAACCGCACTCTCCGGCACAGGATAAGTTCCGATGCCATAGCTCTATAACGGGAGCTCCCGGTGAAGCTTACTATTCATTTCGGCCCACAGCTCAAAGACGGGTTGGGCACCTGTTCAATAAAGGCTTGCACCAACCGCCTTCTCTCTGTAAATCCCAGATGCTTACTATTTCTTATCATAGCTTTTGTGTTCAATTTTAGAGATTATATCATAAAACTTAATCTATGCCAAGAGGCCGGCAATACTGAGACATGGAATGAATTTTGTTACATTTGAATTTTGTGTATGAGAATAAATATTTGTGATCGGAGGGTGCATAGAATGGATATGAAAATGCTCACATCTGTCTCTATGCATCATCTATGTTTACTATCAGAATACCTTCTTGGTCGAATGGAAGTCTATCAATAACTTTTCCATTGCAAAAATGAAATGCACCACCGTGATTTTGAGGCTCATGATCAATCGGATTAATCATCAGAACATGTTCTGCAATTAACGAAGCCTGTCTTGCATATGCTTCTATTTCTTGGCTATTCCATTCGTCTACAGTAAAATTAACATATACAGGCCAAATCAGCAGATGTTTTGTTTTGAACTTCTCTGGACAATCCCACATATCTCCACAAAGAGCAAGTCTGATTTTATGATTATGAAAGGAAAATTCTTCTGTTTTATCCCCCTCTTTGTAGTGCTCATCTGTTTTCCGGAATTCTTTCCAACCTTTTGTAATCCTTCTGTAATTATGCAAAATTTTACCATCTTCAATGACAACACAAGAAGAATATAAACATTCTTTTTCTTTCTCAATATACCCTGTCAGCAATGCTACTCCATATTCTTTTGACCACTTGCATAATTGGCAGACGGTTTCCGAATTCAACTCTAAAGCCATTTCGTTGTCAATAGTGTAGTTCCAGCAAAGAGAATCAAAACCTTGTAAATAGGCTTCACCAAAACAAAGTAAATCTACTTTACCCTGAGATTCCCGCATAGCTTTTTCAATTTGTGTCATATTAAAGGAAACATTCCTATTTTTGCATTTAAAAGATGCTAAACCAATTCGCATTGTGCATCTCCCTTCTAATTCCGATTGTCAGTGAAATTATAACCTATTTTTAACAGGTACACAATTCCGAAAAGGGAGTAAATTTTTAAGAATTTTTTCCACAAACTTTGTAGTGAAATAATTAAGTTATAAAATGGTGAAGTTGGACAAATCTGTGCAAACTTGAACAGGACATTCCGGTTGTAGTAAACTATAATTACCTTACACAAGGAGGGCTGGTGGAATGTCAATACAGCTGATACAGCAGGCAATATGCTATATGGAGGAACATATTTATGAAAATATAAACTATACCGATGTAGCGAAAAGCGTACATATGTCAAACTACAATTTTCATCGGACATTCAGCTTTATTGCCGGGATGACAGCTAATGAGTATATAAGGAACCGGCGGCTTACATTAGCGGCTCAGGAACTCCAAACCACTGACATATCGGTAATAGACGCTGCATACAAGTATGGTTATGAATCTCCGGAAAGCTTTTCCAAAGCCTTTTTACGGTTTCATGGTTCCACACCCAAACAAGCCAAACGAAAAGGCACACAGCTTCATTTATTCAATCCTCTTGTGATAAAAATTATATTGGAAGGTGGTAGTATTATGGATTACAGAATGGAACACAAAGAGAGTCAACGATTTATCGCATTGGTAAAAGCTTTTCCAAATGAGATCATCAATGACGACAATGACCACAGCATCCCTGATTTTTGGGCAGAGTGTTATGAAAAAAATCTGATTGAACCTCTTAAATTGCTGCGTACTGAGGGAAAAAGAGACTTGTACGGTCTGTGCAGTCCTGTTATCGATCATGAAGATCGCTTCAAATATGGAATTGGTATTTTGATCGATGATGATACCGATATTACAGAATTGGATAAATTAATAAGCAGCGGTTACTCTGTGTGGGAAACAGAGCCTGCCGATTATGCGGTATTTAAATGCTTTGGCCCTGACGGTGATTGCCTGGCTGAGACATGGGATAAATTCTTTAAAGAATTTACCCCGCAGACAGGATATAGCCAGACAGACGATACGGACTATGAAATATACTTTGAAAATGGAGAAAGTAACTTGTTTTGTGAGTTATGGGTTCCTGTAAAGAAAGACAGTATATAACCCACTAATTCCCCGAACTGTTATAATATCGGATACTGTATCGCCAGAAACCGTACGCTGCCAGATACATGACAACTCCGACGACAGGGGTAAGGTACATATAAATCGAAGGGTACGCCATATCTTCCTTGCGCAGTAAATATTGTGCCGGGAAATAATTGACAAAAGCAAACGGAACGATATAAATCATACAAAACTGAATGGCCTTATGAAAGATACTTACCGGATATCCTGCAAACTTTCGCATATTCCAGTAAAAAAGCTCTTTCAGGCTGTTTGTTTCAAGCAGATAGATATTAAGGGACGCAAGAAGCAAAAAGATTGCTCCCTGAATCATAACGCCGCCTATTAATGCCGCAGTATAGTAAATTATGGTACCGGGGCTCCATGTAATACCTGCATTTCCTGCCGAGATCACAAATAGTACAATACCGAGACTGCCGTGCCCGATAGCGGCGAACCAGTCCGCATTGGAAAAGATAAGCTGGAAAAGGAGCCCCCTGGGCCTTAAAATGAAGCGGTCAAAACCGCCGTTACGGACCGTTCTTCCAAAATCCCGCAATCCGGTAAAGAAAATAATGAGAATCCCATAGGTTAAAAACAGAAGGCTGAACAAAAACAACAGTTCATGAATGTCCCAGCCATTTAAGGATTCAAATTTCAGCAGGGTAAAATAAATTACAATAATCCCGGTTGCCTCTCTGAGAAACACCGCAAGAGAACGAAGCACTGCATCCACTTTATATTGGAACCATGACTTCATAATGGTTCTGGTGTAGACCCCTGCCAAATAGATTGTATCATTTTTCATAGTCTGTCATCCTCCCTGCACAACAAGCTTTTTCTGCCCCTTTTTCCAAAGAAACATCCCTATAGAAAGTAAGATAACAATCCAGAAAAACTGAATCAGAAAACCATGTAGAATCTCCGAAAAGGACAGCTGTCCCAGATAAATCTGTAACGGTGTGAAATAAATAGAGGAAAAAGGCGTAAAACGAATAACTCCTCTCATCCAGTCCGGCATAAACCAAAGGGGTATCATGGAACCGGACAACACATTGATAAATACATTTTTAATCGTCATGATGCTCCACACGTTAATCAGCCAAAAAGAAAGCATCTGTGCCGCAAAACTGATTGTCCATAAAACGCCGTAACCAAAAAGGGCACTCAGAAGGAACAGGAGCAGCATAGAGAAATCTGCCGGCGCAGCAATTCCGATAAAAAGCACAGAAACTGCCACTGCAGGAACAAAATGAAACAACAGTTGAAACAGTGCATGTCCCAGATTGTCTGCAAGCATTCTCCCGTGGATGCTTACCGGAAGCAACAGTTCAGTTGCAATGCTTCCGTTTTGAATTCGATCCGGAAGGTAGTAGTCGTTGACAAAAAATACAGAATCCAGCCCCATGGACAGAATAAAATTTGTGGCAACCATGGTGATGGTAATGCCGTCAACCTCGGTTCGACCGCCGTAGAGAGCACGATAGATTTCCCAAAAGATAAAAATACGGAGAATCGTGTTTAAAATCCCCATGAAATGATTAAATCGGTATGCACTGAGTCCCAGAAAACTCTTTTTGACAAAAGCCAGATATGGGTATAGTTTTGTCATCGGGCCACCTCCCCATTATATATTTTTCGGATGAGCCCTTCAATTTCAGGTTCCGAAACCGTAAGATCACGAATCGCATAATCAGCTAACAGGGAACTCATCAGGGAATCGATCTGCATTTCCCTGCTTTCAAACAGAAACCGCTTTTTTCGTCCGCCCGGTGCATCAAGTTCTTTAATTTCCACATGCTCAATTGGTTTTACCGTGCAGTCTTCGACAAACTCTACATCCACTTGTCTTGTGGTTCCATATGCTTCGCGGATACCGGAAATAAAACCGTCATATACTTTAGCCCCCTTATCAATAATTATCAGCCGTTTACAGGTTTTCTCGATATCCTGCATATCATGTGTTGTAAAAAGCATGGTAACCTTGTCTCTGGCATTAAGTTCACAGATGAAATTTCGAATTGTTTCCTTTCCAACCACATCAACGCCTATAGTCGGTTCATCAAAAAAGACTATCCTGGGGGAATGTAAGAGCGCCGCGACGATATCCGCACGCATCCGCTGTCCCAAAGAAAGCTGGCGAACCGGCTGGTTTATGAAGCCGGACATATCCAGCATCTCGATAAAGCGCTTCAAATTTGTCTGATAGATTTCATCCGGTACACGGTAAATTGCTTTTAACAGTTCAAAGCTGTCAATGACCGGCAAATCCCATTGAAGCTGGGACTTCTGGCCAAATACAACGCCGATGCTCCCTACATACTCTTTGCGCTGTCTGTACGGGATATAACCGTTTACCCGCACACTTCCGGTGTCCGGATAGAGAATGCCGGACAGCATTTTAATGGTAGTAGATTTTCCGGCGCCATTTGGGCCGATAAATCCAACCATTTCTCCCTGTTCAATAGAAAAGCTGATGTTGTCTACAGCTTGCTTTTTTTCATACTTTGGAACAACCAGATTCGCCAGCATGCCCGGAATACCTGCGGAGCGCTTGCTTACCCGAAACGCCTTGCTCACCTCATTTACCTCAATAAAGCTCATGTTTTTCTCCCCTCTCTATTCTGCTTACTGCTTCCGAAAGCCCGGATTTTTGTGTGGTTACTGCAGTAATCGTGGTCTGCGCCAAAATATGGCGCAGCAGTTCGGCAGATGTGACGTAATTAGAGTTATAGGTCAGTTTCAGTTTATTTTGATGCAGAGAGTAATGCCTAAGCGGCAGGTCTTCCAAATCCGGCATTTTCCCCGAAAAGCTTATTTCCATCACTTCATCCGGTGCAAAATGCCTTAATAAAAGCTCTTTTTCTCCGTAGTAGCGCAGACTGCCATGATCTAAAAGGGCAATTCTTTCACAAATGGCAGAAATTTCCTCCATATTATGGGAACTTATAACAAGGGTTGTTCCCTCCATCTTCCGCTCCATCAGAAGTTCCCGCAGACTATCCCTTGCTGTCTGATCCAGACCTTCGGTCGGCTCATCTAACAGGATGAGCTTTGGACGGCTCAGGAGAAGGGCCCCCAGTTCAGCACGACGTCTCTGTCCGAGAGAAAGCTGCTTCACCGATTCTTTTTCAAAGGAACGAAAGCCCAACCGCTCCGCAAGCGCATAATATTCTTTGTCAAAAATATTATCCTGCATTCGATAGATTATTTTTAAATCCCTGAAATTGCTTTCCACTGTATCTTCTTCCCTGAAAAACGGAGTATCTGCAAAGAAAGCTCCGGTCATGCTTCCTAATTTCCGCCGGTTTTTCTCAGGGATAAGCCGCATGGTGTAAACACTTCCCGCTGCCGGCTCTAACAGCCCGCATGTCAACTTTAAAAAGGTGGTTTTACCGGAGCCGGAAGGACCGATAAGCCCCAGTGAGATTCCCTGGGGAATATGAAGATTCACATCCGACAAAATAAACTTGCAAACATGCTCAAAAATAATCATAGACCTTTCCTCACTTACAAAATACCCCCTTGCATCTGATGAATGCAAGGGGATGGGATAAACGACGTTTATTGTGGGATAAACACACGGGAACAGAAATAACCTTCCTTCTCATAAAAATCATAGATACCGTCATAGGCGGTGACAATTTCTTTTATCTGTGTAATGCCGATTCCGTGCTGCTCTTTATCTTCCTTTGTAGAGCGTAACTCGGGATTTTCTTCTAAAACCGATTTCCCAATTTTGTTCTTAATACTGACTGCATCATATCCCCGCTCCTGAAATATGTGAAGATGCAGTTCCCCGGCCGGTTCGTTTTTGCTTGCTTCGATGGAATTGTCAAGGAGATTGGTAAGTAATGCGGAAAAGTCGATGCTGTGCATTCTGGAAAAGGAAAGTGTTTCAATTTCTGCCCTGACAGAAATTCCGTAACTCCTTGCAAGCTCCAATTTCTCATTCAAAATATGGTTTAACAGGGAATTTCCGGTTTCAATATAGCTGTGCATCGTATTAAGCTTGTCCAATATCTCCGAAGTATATGCTTTTGCCGCTTCATAATCTCCGCTGTTCAGATAAGAAGCAAGCACCATGAGATGATTTTTCATGTCATGTTTTAACTGGCGCACACTTTGATGCAGAGAACGGATGTCGCTTTCCTGTTTTCTGGAGTATGCCACTTCTTCACTTTGCACGGAAAGCTGATACTCCAATTCAGATTTTTGGGCTATAAGTCTTAAGTTTTTCTCTTCCTGCACAGCCAGTTCTTTCTGTAATTGACGATAGTTTTTCATGTTCTCATATACCTCAGAAAATGTTCTCTTGCCGCTTTTGTATAGCTTTTGCCGACGGGAAGCATGGTGCCGTCAAAAAGCTCCGCTTTCTCTGAACCAAAAAGCCTGACAGCCGCCTGATTAATCAGAAATCCTTTGTGGATTCGGATAAAACCGCAGTTCGTTAATGTGTTTTCCACAGAGGTAATTGTGCTTCTGAAACGATATTGTCCCGTTTTTGAAAAAAGCTTCAGGTAGTTGCCGTCGGCTTCAAAGTACAAAATATCCGAGAGAAACAGACATACCCGGTTTCCTTCTGTTCGAAAACAAAAATGCCTTTCCCTATGCTCCAGTTCCTGTAAACAGTCCGTCAATGCATCTATAATTTCTACGTCAAAATAGCTTTTTCGAATAAAAGCGAAGGGGTGATACTGAAAACTATCGTAGACCAGTTCATCATGGCTTGTCACAAACAGAAGGAGAGGCCGCTTCTCCCCCGGTGCAAGATGTCTGGCTATTTCCAATCCAGTTATTTCCGGCATATCAATATCAAGCAACAGGATATCACAGGATTCTGTTTCCAGACGGTGAAGAAGCTCCAGACCTGAGGAGAAAACCCGGACATTACTGTCCGGCAGACATTCCAAAACCTTTTTTGCAATGTTCGATAATATCTGCGGTTCATCATCGCATATGAATATCTTCATACGTGCCTCCTCATGAAATCTATGTTGATAACATCGTAAAAGGAAAATTTAGTAATCCATGGCGTTAGCTTTTTATGTATTCAAATTCATCTTGATTGCTTTCGTGGCAATGGAAGAATTAATATATTTATTCAACACGCTTCCGCCAACGTCCTCATAAAAACCAATTATAGCAAATCCTGCTTCTATCTGTCCCTGAATCTGGTCTTCCAAAGTGTGACTCCAGATATATCCATCTTCTTCAACAACTGCCCTTGTTTCCGGATTATCCATATGTTCAATATCTGCGTAGGGTATCGTATTTTCTACACTCAATATTCCCTTTTCTAATTTCCCAACATCAAAAATATACTCTATTGGATTTCCAAATCCTGCCAACAGAAGACCATTCTTCTTTAGTACCCTTGCACATTCTTTCCACACAGGTCTTACATCATCAACGTAGCCATTTGACCATGGATGAATGATACAGTCGAAACTTTCATCTTCAAACACAGATAAATCCTGCATATTTCCCTGAACTGTTTTAATTGTGAGATTGTCTCTGTCTGCAACGAACTCGTCCTTTTCCAATTGTTTTTTACTGTTGTCAAATACTGTCACATCAGCTCCCAAGGCTGCCAGTACAGGTCCTTGCTGCCCTCCGCCGCTGGCCAGACATAAAATTTTTTTACCATCCAAACTGTCCGGAAACCAATCTTTGGGTACAGGTTTAACAGGTGTCAGGACAATACTCCACGTTCCTTCTCTTGCCTGACTAATTACTTCACTTGATACAGGAACAGACCATTTATCATTTTTTTCAACGCGCTTATCCCATATTTTACTGTTTTCCTCAATATATTTCATTTTCTTTTCCTTCCTCAATCTCAATTTGTAAAAATCATTATAGATGATTTTAATCAACAATTACTTGCTTAAAATCTTTCGTCCAATCAGTAATTATCCGTTTATCATATTCGTTAATATTATCAGGTAGATCTGCCTTACCAAAAAATCTATGTTCCAGTGCTTCTTCCGTATTATTTTGAATTTCCCCGCTATACACGGTTGTCTTAAAAATGATACCTGTCCCACAACAAATATCCCCATTTGGATAAGTGATAATTCTATCCTCTCCCGAATAGATACCAAATAATGTAAGTTCTCCTATCTCGATTCCGGCTTCTTCAAATACTTCTCTTTTTACCACTTCTATGAATTTCTCTCCAATTTCCATAGAACCTCCAAGCAGCGCCCAACAGCCATTATCACGCCGTTTTTGGAGCAGTATTTCTCCTTTGTCATTTTCGATGATAACTCCGCAGCTTGTTACCATAAGAGGCGCATGCCCAACATCTTTACGCATCTCTGCTATATAGTTTTCTCTATACCTTGCTATAATATCTTTCATATCAATAATCCGTCCTTGATTCATAAAAATTTAGTTATGCCGCTATTCATATATAAAATTAACAAGCCGATAAAAATAAAAGAGACACAAGTTTGCAATGGAGGTACGATTATGCAAATTGACCAAATGAGACAACTACTGGATTCCATGGAAAATACTATAAAGCTGCAATGCCAAGCCAGGGCAGAACGGAGATCCGCTGAAGCAGAACGCGAAAGAAAATCTTTTCAGGAAAAACTAATGCGCGCTGAAGTATCCAAAACTGAACTGGATGGTATGGTCTCAAAGGTAAAAGGGCATGAGGACGCAGTACTAAGGGATCAGCTGATCGGTATGATGATGGCAGGTTTTTAATGCCCTTTTTCCCTGTCTTCCACACAAGAATCGTTCAAATCTCCATTAAGGAATTGCTTTCACCAAGCTCTGTTGCCTACTTTCTCTCTATTCGCTTATCATACATATTTTTTACCTATTCGTCAAATTTGCCCTTAGTATTATCCATGCCGCTTTCCACGGTCATCTCTATGACCATCAATTCTGTGGGTATTAATTCTGCCCACATGCTATTAGTAACTTAGCAATACTGCTTTTTGGGGAATATCATTGTGTCCTCCCATACAGACAATGCATGTTTTAAGGTCAGTAAACAAGCAAATTTGCGGAGAGCGATAAAACATTTCTTCCCTGTCATCCGAAATCACCTCTTTACAGATCAGGGAAAAATCTGCTGTGCGATAGATCGATATTTCCAGCTGATTCGTATCTAGTGCGGCAGCTGCCACAACTGTACCGTCCGCTGAAAAGTAAGGACCGCTCACCGGTAAAATACGATCTATGTCTGTATAAAACACCGCGTCTCCTATTTTTGTGTCCACAAATGCCATCCCACCTTTAAAAATTATACTGTCTTCTCCAATCAGAAGCTTCCCATCATGGTATCCTACCGCCATTCCAAAATCGCATTCTAAAATATGGTTTTCAAATCCTGTACCATCCATGCCAATCCTCCCCCATGATTCGACCGTACTGCCATTTAGGTTCGTCTGCCCAGTAAATATCAGGTCATTTGTTTCTTCCTCAAAAAAGAGCGCATCTATGTTTAAAAGATTTGATTCCATCATCTCCTCAGGATCCAGCAATTTCCATTTTTTCTTGCTTTTAAGATTATAAAGATTTAAGCCGTTCCACTGGTCATAATAACCGAGCATTGCCCCATCAGATGAAACTGTCCATAAGCCCCATGCGGCATTTTCCTCAATATCACCTAAAGAAATTTTCTGGGTCTCCTTCAGCGAATCATTATAAAAAATCCCAAGGCATTCTATATCGTCATCACTAACTTCTACCATCATCGATCCATCATCCAGTTCTTCTGCTGCCCCTCCTTTCATAATCCGGTCAACCGCAAAGTAACCATCCTTGTATGGGTAAAAAGTTGCTGTTTCACTCAGCTTTGTTCCCACTTTTGCTTTAATCTGCTCTGATGCCACATCATAAAGGTATAGGGTATCTTCTTTTAAAACCAGAAGGGTGTTTCCTTTCCCATGCCAAACCCTCACGCTAATATCGTCAAATAATTCTGGATTTAACTCCAGTTTGTCCTTCTTTGTCTGCTCTCCTTCTAACATCAAATCTCCGGTTTGCGATAATTCTTCAAAATTACCATTAGTTTCAACAATCTCTGCACTCACTATGCCCAGAGACTGCCCTTCTGAATTTTCCGCGCTGCATCCTGCCATGCAGACCACAACCAACATTACTATAATTAACTTCGTCAATTTCTCCTTCATTTTTCTACCCATACCTTTCCATAATTTACAGATTTTAGATCACCGGCAAAAACTAATCCGCCAAAACCAACACCTGCTACCATGGTATGTTAAGCTCTTTCTTGGCTTTCTCTAACCAGTTAGGATTGATTGTTTCCCCTACTTTCCCTGCCGTAAAATATCCGCCAACCCACCCTGGAGTTTGGGTTTTATCATACATAAACTCTGCATATCCGAAGGTCTCTGGATCGCCGCCCACAATCAGATAATGAGTAATGCCTTGCCCATCCGTATAATCATAAACATAGGCTTTATTTTCGGAAACCTGATCTGTGATATCGATATTTTCTCCATTTGCAGTAAACCAAAGGCGTCCTTCTTTAAATTCTGCCGGAGCTGTGTCATCAGACGTGTTAAATGCACCAGTTGAAACATGATTTCCTTCTTCATCTATCCCTCTTGTAAATACGGCATTCCCTGCAAAAGAACTAATCCGACTGATAATCCCCCATCCGGTATAAGCATACACAGTTCTATCAGCCAGCAAAAACAATACTACAACTGCTAAGACTAATGTTACAGCAAATCCAGGTCTTCGTGTCGACCTGCATCCCATCAAAGAATTTGATGTACTCCCCGCTTTATTCCGCATTGCCTGCTCAATACGCTGGCTACATTCCTCCGGCATCCTAATTTGTTCATATATTTCTTTAAATTTATTTTCCATTAATCAGACCTCCTTTAACTCTTCCACCAAAATCTGCCTTGCCCTCGACAACCTTGTTGTAACAGCGGTATTGGAAATATGTAAAATATCCGCAATCTCCTTTGTTACATATCCCTCGTAATAAAAAAGATACACTACAACACGATATTTAGGCTTTAGCTTTCTGATACACTCCCAGATATCATGCAGCTCGGATTGTTCAATCCAGATTTTTTCCCTTAGACTATCTTCTTCAAATGGCTCTGTTCTCTTTCTCCAAACACAGCGCAAAAGACTCCGGCATTGATTGACAGTCACCTGCATCAGCCATGCCTTTTCTTTTCCTGGTGTAAGCTCGTCCTGCTCCATAAGCTTCAGAAAAACTGTCTGGCAGATATCCTCTGCATCCTGAACTGAATGGGTATAACTGACAGCCAGCCTGTAAACATCATCTCTATAGCGATGAAATAATTCCATTACCTTATGCATGAAAGCATCTCTCCTTTCTTCTCCTATTTGAGATCTCATAAATAAGACGCATCAGCCCTTCTTAATGTCACAAAATTTTATCAAATTATACTCCTGCGTACACCAATCCTTATACTGTGAAAATACTCTTTGCTCTCCACAACAGACTTGTCTTCTCTATATTGATAATAATAGAATTATTTTCTCGGTGGCGCCATGGAAATCGGCAGAAGCTGTATTTATCTTAAGATCGCAGGCAAAGATATCCTGATGAACTCAGAAATCCGCCACTAAAGATCCTCTTCCTGGCAGGATGCGCTGGCTAGGTTAAACCGCATCCGCCCTGTTGGTTTTCAAACGCCCTTCTCTATTTTAGACGGCTTCACCCTGACCTTTTATCCGGCAGGGCGTATTGCAGGGGCTGCCTGCATTTATCTGTCACGGAGGAAGGAACTTTATTTTATTTCGGGGATTTCTCTGCCTTTTCCCAACGCATCATTAAAGGGATCAGCATTCCGAAGCTGTGCCCTGATATTGCCATTGTGGAAACCACCTACGAAAACCGTCTTCACTCCAACCAACAGTTGAAAGAAAAACGCCTGGTTGATCTGGTGCGGGAGTGTATTTTGCAAAAGAAAAAAATACAAATCCCGGCTGGCCCTATCTACGTCAACGGCATGATCCGGGACATCAATATCATGTATACCAGAAATCTTACTTATTTAAAGAATACTTTAGGGAAACGATCTTAAAGGGCAAAAAACCTTTTTATACCAAAGCGATACAGGCTGTTGCACCAACGCAGAAAAGTGAGAAACTATTGTCTGGCAGATCAGGATTACCGCAGACCGGACAAAAGAGCCTGAAATAGAATCCTGAAGGAAAATATCCGGAGATCAGTTTCATCTTCCCTGCAATAGGCTGTAGATACCATGAAGAATTACAGGCTTTGGCTGACCATATTGGCTGATGCATCCGCATTGCCGATGAAGTAAACCAGAATGAATTATTTAAGGTCGCACAACTGTTGTGCATAAAATATGAAATTCCTTTGAGTAAAAACATTTCTGGAAAAGACAGGATGTGAATGTGTATTTGTCATGTAAAGAAAATATCTTTGTCAGACAAAAGATTCGGTACAGCCTAAGAGCGGCTATACCGAATCTTTATCTACATCGACCATTCCATTTTCCTGCCCCTGCGGATACATGTTGCCATATAATCCTCATGGCCTTTAGTACCTTTCATTTCCAATTCTTACGAAAACGGTAAATTTTCGCCTTCCCACATAAAGTCCTCATCTTCATCCTCATCATCCCACAGAAACTCATCGTCCTCACTCATGCCAAGTTCCCGGAAAAGATGGTCTATCGACTTATAATATTCTTCCCGTGCTTTATCCAGCCGTTTCATTTCTCTTTTATTCCCAGCTGCTTTATAATAGGCAACCGCTGCTTCAAATAAAATATTATTTTCATCCTCACACTCTGTATCCTCATGGATATGCTGCTTGATCAGTTTTTCAGCCTTTTCCATGTCACGAGTTTCAAGAAGCGCATACACATTAGCCGAAACCGCCACAAGGTTATCGGGTTCTTCTTCCAGCCACTCTTCACAAAATCTCACTGCTTCCTCTTTTCTCCCAAGAGAACCCAGCGCTGATGACTTTAAGAACTTTATATCTGATGGTGAATCTTCTTCCCAGCAAAACATGCCTAATAGTTCATCACATACCTTTAGAAGCTTATCTTTATTTTCCCGCATATCCAAGTCATCTAGATAGTCTTCCAGCCATCCCTGCACATCATATTCATAATCAGTAATTTCGTCCAGCAGATACAATTCTGCCGCGTACTCCGGCTGTCTGCTTCTTCCATCCGCAACGATTTCTTTTAAAACTTCAAATGCCCGATCCCAGATTTCATGTTTTACCGTGCCCATTCCCAGATCCACATAGCACGTTCCTGTCAACTTTCCAAATTCTTTCCATTTCTTGTTCTTCATTGGTTTCCCCTTTGTATAAATAATCTGCAAAACTTTTATTTCCTGCCTTTTCATTATAACAGCTGCTATGGGATGCCAGCAACTAAATTAACGTTTAGTGTGGGTATGTATATGTAAAACGTCCGCTACGATGAAAAGAAAGCCTCTCGTCAACACGCTCGATAAAGCGTTCGCGAATTGTTT
>CAMWJC010000073.1 GCA_947174495.1 uncultured Lachnospiraceae bacterium
GCATTTATCATACCATAAAAATGCCTCTGCCGCAATGAAACAAAACGGATTTCACTTAAACTGTAAATCATTTAGTCTTAGCTGTTTTCGTCAGCCAATAACTAAACCCGGATAGAATCAAATTCTTAAGGAGCCAATTCGCGAACGCTTTATCGAGCGTGGCGACGTAGAATTTGATTCTATCCGGGTTTTTGTATTACGTTTTAAAAACACCTTAGATAATGATGCATACCATTCCGCCATTGGAATCATTGACAATCTTTTGCATTGTCTCCTGCAGCTTTAACTGACTTTCTTCCCCGATCAGGGTAAGCTTACCTGTGATTCCGTCATTTACAAGCTGTTCAACAGATTTCCCAAAAATATTCGTATCCCAAATTCCATCCTCGCTCTGACTAGAATCAGAAATAAACCGGATCAGATCCTGCGCCTGTTCCTCTGAGCCTACAATCGGTGAAATCTCTGTCTCTATATTTGCACGTATCATATGGATGCTTGGGCTCTCTGCACGGATCTTCACACCGAACTTATTTCCATGTTTTATGACCTCGGGTTTATCTAAGCGGATCTCGCTCCGCTCCGGTGTTACCACTCCATATCCCCTTTGTCTTACCGAATTGATGGCATGGAGAACCTTTACATACTCTTTCTTCATTGCTGCCATATCTTTGAGCACAGACAGCAGATGATATTCATTATCAATATTTTCTCCAACCATCTCGCTCAGCATCTCATAATAGCAGGTATCGTCCACATCCAGCCAGATCCTGATGCCGCCGTCGGACATATTAATGCTGTCTGTTTTACATTTCTTAATATATGGACCTTCAATGATAATAGGATTATTTTTTACATCTCTGATGCAGTTGTACTGCTTCATGATTTCTTTTACCCTGTCAATAATATCTACCTTCATCTTATGACTTGCAGGAAGCATCTCCACCCACTTTGGCATATAGAATTCAATCATGGTAAGCGGGAACTCATAGAGTATATTCTCAAGGATATGATTAATATCCTCTTTCTTTAACTGTTCACAATTTACAGGCATTACTGATACCTGATATTTCTCTTCCAGTTCCGCCGTAAGATTCAGCGCCTCATCACTGTAAGGTTTTGACGTATTCATAAGAACTATAAAAGGTTTTTTTAACTGCTTCAGTTCTTTTATGGTTCGTTCCTCAGCAGGAATATAGTTTTCACGGGGAATTTCTCCAAAACTGCCGTCACAGGTGATCACAATTCCTATCGTCGAATGATCCCGGATTACCTTCCTTGTTCCGATTTCCGCCGCATGCGTAAAGGGAATTTCCTCGGAAGACCAGGGTGTCTTCACCATTCTTTCGGTTTCATTTTCCATATGCCCGCCAGCACCATCCACCATATATCCCACACAGTCGATCAGTCTGACTCTTGTCTCAATTCCCTCTCCTAACGTAAGCTTTGCCGCTTCTTTGGGAATAAATTTAGGTTCAGTGGTGGTGATGGTTTTGCCTCCGGCACTCTGAGGCAGTTCATCCACTACCCGCTCCTTTTCATAGGAATCCGACATATTCGGAAGTACCATAAGATCCATAAAACGCTTAATAAAAGTAGACTTCCCGGTACGCACCGGTCCTACAACGCCTATGTAGATTTCTCCCCCGCATCTTTCTCTTATATCTCTGTACAGGTCATATTCTTTTCTGTTATTTATGTCCATACAAATCCTCCATCCATACTTAGTTAAATGTATGTCTGCAAGAACTTGTTTATGACTTGAACTTACCGGTCCCCCATTCTCTCCCGTTCCGCACGCATATAGGCAAACCAGTCCTCCTCACATCTATCAAAGGTTCCGTCATTTTGGAACAGGGTTTCATATTGCTGCCAGATAGAGGAAAGTACTTTCTGATAGGGGTTCCAATCACTTTCCATCATTTCCTGCGTATAATGCTGCTCACAGTGTCCATCCGGCGAGCTCTTCAAAAAACGGCCGCCTTTGGGTCTTTGATCTGCATTAAGACTACAGCCTTCCGGAGTCAGTGCAATGCATTCTCCCATGGCATCCACACCAATAAACGTATGACATTTATGCCTCATTCGAAGATAAAATACCGGTCCGTGGGCGGAACCAAACCGATCGATAGCATACAGTTCCTCTCCGGATTTTCTTTGAAGCAGGTCCAGAATTGCCTTATATAGTTCCACTTCCTCCAGCTGCGAAAGGGATCTGCATAATCCCTCCCTGATAAGTGCCTGCTCCATATCCTTTGGTGAAAGGGAACAGCCATGCTCTCTACAGCACTTTCCCCGGCAGCTTTGACATTCTTCTCCCGGCATAAATCCGTCCATAACACTACCTCTTCACTTTCCTGCCGATGTTCTAAAACTGATATAACGTCTCGCCATTCATTTTGAGCCAATACTTCTGTTCCTTATAGGCGGGACATATCTTCTCCACCAGCTTCCAGAACTCCGGCGAATGGTTCATATGAATCAAATGGCATAACTCATGTATGACCACATAGTCAAGGACCGACTCCGGTGCCATGATAAGCCGCCAGTTAAAATTCAGATTCCCTTTTCCGCTGCAACTCCCCCAACGGCTCTTCTGATCCTTTATATGTATCTTATGATATTCCACTCCCACGATAGGCGCATATATCTTACCCTTTTGCTCAAAAATTTCTCCGGCCTGCTTCCGATACCATTTTTCAAGCTGTGCACGCTTTTGTTCATAATCCGCTTCATAAGGAACACACATAATAATCCGTTCTCCGGCAACCGTGATCCGTATTCTGCTTCTGGCTTCCCTGACAACTGTAAGAACCCGGTTATATCCAAGATAAGGCAATATATCTCCGTTTTCTAACACGGGACGCTCTCTAAGCGATCTCTGCTTGGTACGCAGAAGCCGCACCCTTGTTGCTTCGATCCATTCTGCCTTTGACTTAACAAAAGCATCGATCCTTTTATTATCCAGCCAGTAAGGTGCCTTGACTATGAGATTTACCTTTTCATCAAAGGATATGGAAATGGTTTTTCTTCTACTTCTGATCAGTCGGTATTCCATTACTCCGGTTCCCCGCATTTCAAACCAAACGATCCCGTAGCGATATAGTATCTTCCAAAAACACGGCAGTCTCCGTCAATACTGTTGATATCGCCAAACTGTTGGATATCGTTATTAATCTTTTCCCAGCTTTTTCCGTCATCAAAAGAACGGAAAAAGCCGTATATTCCTTCAATCTTCCCACAGATATAAAGAGCTTTATTGCTATTTTGATAATCACTTTCCGGTGTGAGCAGACCCAGTCCTACCCGGTAAACAGCTTCTCCCTCCCCGGAAAGCTTGTTTAATGTCAGCGTTTGTGCATTTTCTTTTCCCGAAAAGACCATTTTATATAGTCCATAACTTCCAAGAGCAGCATAAAAAATTCCTTCTTTTCCTGCTTCCCCGCGAATCTCTGTTTTATTGGCACAATCAATCATCCGAATACATAAATCCTCGGGAAACGCAGCGCCGCTTATCTGCCTGAAAGATTTTCCCTTATCATTGCTGACATAAGCCGTAATTCCGTCTCCAAACCCATAAAAGCGATCAGGATTGACCCGATCCGCAAATACCTTGATACTCTCCTGTGTATTTGATATTTCTGCTCCGTTTTGATCATAGATCCTGGATTTCTCAAAACTTCTTCCACAATCAGTACTTACGATCAGCCCTTTTGCAAACAAATCGATTCCCTCTGCAACGCCATATACAATAGCCTTTCTATCGCTGGAAAGTGCCACCCAGCCGGAATTAACATTAGGACATTCAATCTGACGGAAACGTTCATCAAGGTAATCCGAAATTCCATAGGGAAGCGCAATTCGTTCAAAATTCTGCCCATAGTCATGTGACAAAATCAATCCCCCTTTTGTCTTTCCTGTCCAGTTTCCTCTCGGTGTTACCACTACCGTTTCCGGGTGTAAATCCGAAAAATCCGCATTAATGCAGGTAATATACCGGTTTCCATGAGCATCTGCAAAGGAATTTTCACAGGGCTGTCCCTTATCCTTAAATGCAAAACCTCCTAAATCTCCTACAATATCAAGAGCCATAACAGGCCCATCTACCATCCCATATACATTCAGATGAACTGTTTCTTCAATTCCGTTGCAACAATCCCGGAAGCTTCGGTCCTCTCTTGTAAAATTGCGGCTGACAAAAACTCCTGTACCGGTGTTAAACCAGACCTCATCGGCACAGAAGGGATTTATTTTTACATCACTGAGCCAATGGATCAGAGAATGCCCGCCGTTATATTCCGGTTTCATATAAGGCGTCTGAAAACTCATATTTCCAATAGAAAGATCAAACAATGCCACCTGCCAGCTCTGTCCGTAGTCACGGGAAATAAAAACCATATCCCCCTCGTCGCGGCACAGCGTGCTCGCCGCCAAAAGCCCCGGCATACAGGAACAGCTCGAAATACCTCCAAAACCGTAATCACGGACTGTTTCCTTCGGACATGAATGCAATCCGCATTGATCCGCCTCACAGTCCGGTGTAATATCTTCAAAACCGGCTATACGTCCCTTCTCATCAAAGCTATATCTGAGTATCCTGCCTCCTATTACATCCCCGGAATCGCAGCTATACCCCGTCTTGACCACATAGGAAGTTTTTCCGGTATTTACCAGTGTACAGTAAAAGTATTTTCCATCATAATCATAACGGTGAGCCACATATCCGCTCCATTTTGAACCCGGAATCTTTATACTTTCCGGCATCGGCATCTCCTCAAAATGGTCTCCACCATCATAAGAAACATACAGACTATGTCCCCGCATGGCTTCTGTCCCGGTGGTAACACCGGCGCTTCCTGCAATTATGGTTTTTCCGTCCGGAGAACACCACACAAAGGTCATGTACTGTTCTCCGCCTGTTTCCAGCAGTTCCCAGGTAAGCCCCAAATCACGGGTTCTCATAAGACCATTTTTCTGCGTTGCAAAATACAACGTATTTTCATCGCTAGGGTCTTTCACAAACCGGAGCCCTGTTCCCCTGCCGTTCATATTTCCATGCACATAAAAAGGTATTTTTCTGTGAATAAAGCTTTGCCCATAGTCGCAGGAAACAGACAGCTTTCCCCACGGCTTGCCGGATTCATCACTACTGTTGTTTACTCCGCTGGCAATATAAAGCATTTCCGGCTTACGGGAATGCACTGCAAGCGCAATCGGAAAAGTTTCGCTCAAATCATGCATACTGACTGTCTCAGTCAGTGAATTCCATTTTTGGCTTATATAATCAAACTTGTAACTGCCTCCAATATCCGTCCTGATATAAAGAATATTTTCCTTTTGGGGGTGAAACAAAAATCCTGTAACATAACCGCCCCCAGGAATCGGCAGATTTTCATAATGATATGCAATCTCTTTCATCCGAAATCCTCCAGTTCATTTCTGTGGGCAATGGATCGTGTAGGCATTGCCCACTATTTTAATACAACCTTCCGGAAATTCTTCTTTCCTCTTTTGACAACAATTCCTTCCCCTGCAAAAATATCTTTTCCAAAGGCAGCCTTCACATCCGTCACTTTATCGCTTCCAAGTGTAACTCCGCCCTGTTCGATCGCTCTTCTTCCCTCGGACCGGCTTTGAACAAGTCCCGCTTTGCACAGTACCGAAATCATATCAATCATTCCATCTGTGAAATCCTCTTCGCTAATCTCTGTAGTCGGCATGTCAGCAGCAACGCCTGCACTGAACAGAGCCCTTGCACTTTCCTTAGAGCGCTCAGCTTCTTCCTCTCCATGAACAAGCTTTGTCAACTCATAAGCAAGAATCTCTTTTGCCTGATTTAACTGACTGCCTTCCCATTTGTCCATCTCATCAATCTGCTCAAGAGGCAGGAATGTAAGCATACGAAGACATTTGAGCACATCTGCATCCGAAACGTTTCTCCAATATTGATAAAACTCAAAAGGAGTCGTCTTATTGGGATCAAGCCATACAGCTCCCTTTTGTGTCTTACCCATCTTCTTTCCTTCTGAATTGAGAAGCAATGTAATCGTCATTGCATAGGCATCTTTGCCAAGTTTCCTTCTGATCAGTTCCGTACCACCTAACATATTACTCCACTGATCGTCACCACCAAACTGCATATTGCAGTCATAACGCTGAAACAGCTCATAGAAATCATAACTCTGCATCAGCATATAGTTAAATTCAAGGAAACTGAGTCCCTTTTCCATTCTCTGTTTATAACACTCCGCCCGAAGCATATTATTGACAGAAAAGTGAGGACCTACCTCCCGCAAAAACTCAATATAATTCAGATCAAGAAGCCACTCCGCGTTATTAACCATAAGGGCCTTTCCTTCAGAAAAGTCAATAAAACGGCTCATCTGCTTTTTGAAGCATTCGCAGTTATGATCGATGGTTTCTTTCGTCATCATACTTCTCATATCCGATCTTCCGGAAGGATCACCAATCATACCGGTTCCTCCCCCGATAAGCGCAATCGGCTTGTTTCCTGCCATCTGAAGACGTTTCATAAGACACAATGCCATGAAATGTCCCACATGCAGAGAATCGGCGGTGGGGTCAAATCCAATATAAAAAGTTGCCTTTCCGTTGTTGATCAGTTCCTTAATCTCTTCTTCATCCGTAAGCTGTGCCAAAAGTCCTCTGGCTTTCAATTCATCAAAAATAGTCATGTCAATAAATCCTTTCTATATATTATTCTTTTATATTCAGCGTTCTTCTCTGTAATAATTTAATCCTAATGATGCCGGCAGATTGATTCTGCTTGATTTTCTCATGGAACTGATAACCAGTACCAATGCTGTCATAAGAAAAGGAAGCATGTCGTAAAAAGCAATGGGAAATGGGAAAATGCTTTGAGGAATATAATATTTCAATACTCTAAGCGCCCCAAACACAAAGGAACCCAAAATCGCCATCGATGGCTGCCAATTTGCAAAGATTACAAGTGCAACTGCAATCCACCCAAGTCCTCCCACATTATCGCTGATCCATACCCCGCCGTTAATGATCATGGAACAGTACACTCCGCCGATTCCGCAGATTGCCCCGCCCAAAATGATATTCAGGTATTTTACACGAGTTACTTTAATTCCGGCGGCATCGGCAGCTCCCGGATTTTCTCCAACTGCTTTCAGTCCCAGTCCTGCTTTCGTATGATTCAGGTAATAAGCCGAAACAATCGCAATAAAAATCCCAATATAAACGAAAGGACTGTACGAAAACAAAAGTTCTCCCACCACCGGCAGATCACTTACTCCCTGAATATGAATACCACGCATTGCTGCCGTAATCTTCTCCGGAAGTTTTAAGGTTCCTTCCGGACTTTTATTTAACACAAAAATTCCAATAAAGTTCGCAAACCCAATTCCGAAAATGGTCAAAGTAAGCCCGGTCACATTTTGATTCGCCATAAGTGTTACCGTGAGAAAAGCATAAATAAGCGCGCTAAAAGCACCGGATAAGGCCGCAAAGCAAAGCGCAAGTACAAAGTTATCGCTATAATATCCTACCATAAATCCGATACAGGCACCAATGGACATCATTCCTTCAACACCCAGATTTAAATGCCCTGTCTTCTCGGTAAGGATCTCTCCTGTTGTTCCGAATAACAGCGGCGTCCCGGCGCCTACTGCCGCAACAAGAAATTTTATAAGCATGTCCATTTATCAACCCTCCTTCTCTTTTTTGACAGTATCCGTTCCATGATTCCCTTCTCTGAATAAAAAGCGGTATCTTATAAAGAACTCACATCCTAAAATGAAGAACAAGATAATGCCCTGCAGAACATCAGCACAGTCTGTCGATAATCCGAAATTAGACTGTACCACACTGCTTCCTTTTTCAAGCACACTGAACAGGAAAGACACAAGAAGGATTGCAAAAGGGTTTAACTGTGCCAGCCATGCAATGATAATTGCCGTAAATCCAACACCTCCTGCCACAGATGTGGTAAGTGTAATATCCGATCCGGTGGCTTGAATCATACCTGCCAAACCACAAATGCCGCCGCTTAAAAACATGGTGCGTAGCACAATTTTTTTAACGTTCATACCAGCATATCTTGCCGTGTCCTGACTTTCCCCCACAACACTGATCTCGTATCCCTGCTTTGCATATTTCAGATAAAGAAAGACAAGCACAACAAGAATCAAAGCGATCAGCCATCCAAACTGAATCCCAAAAAGCTTATCAAGAGACGCATTCTTATCAAATCTTGCGATCTTTGGAAATCCCTGCGATCCGGGATCCATCCACGGACCGTCTCTTAAATAGGAAACAATATGAAGCGCTATGTAATTGAGCATTAAGGTGAATAATGTTTCATTCGTATTATATTTCACCTTGAACACCGCAGGAATAAGTCCCCACAATCCGCCTCCGATAAAGCCTGATAAAAACATAATAAGAATAAGAAGAACATGATTAAGCCCTGAGAAAAACAACGCAAAAAAAGTTGCGCAGGTTGCACCGAAAATAATCTGCCCCTCCGCTCCGATATTCCAGAATTTCATTTTAAAAGCGAGAGTCACTCCTAATGATGTGATCAGCAGTGGTATCATCAATTTAATCGTTCCCTGAAATGCCATCACGCTTCTGCATGCACCGGAAATAATCGTCATGTAAATCACAAAGGGATTCTGCCCCACACAAGCAATAAATATACCTCCTGCAATCAGCGAAAGCAACACCGCCAAAAGACGCAGTAATATGATTTTTCCTGTGGGGAGTTCCGCACGCTTCACAACTCGAAGCAGCGGCTCCTTCCGTAAATTTTCAGCCGTATTGCTCATGATAAACCTCCATGCTTTTCACCGGTCATCATCATACCGATTTCTTCCTTCGTCGTTTTTGCCGCATCCACAATTCCGGTTATTTTTCCGTGACACAGTACCATAATTCGGTCTGATAATTCCAGAAGAACATCCAAATCCTCTCCGATATACATTACCGCGACATTTTTCTTTTTCTGTTCATTTAACAGATCATAGACGGTATAAGAAGAATTGATATCAAGTCCCCTGACCGGATAAGCCGTAATAAGTACTGACGGAGATGATTCAATTTCTCTTCCGAGGAGAACCTTCTGCACATTTCCGCCGCTTAAAAGCCTTACCGGCGTTTCCGTCCCCGGTGTAACAATATCCAATTTATCAATAAGCCGCTGCGCCAATTCTCTTGCCGGACGTCTCTGGATAAACGGCCCTTTTCCTTTTTGATAGCTTTTAAGAAGCATGTTATCTGTCATTCCCATGGAAGCAACAAGACCCATACCAAGACGGTCTTCTGGGACAAAACTCATACTGACTCCTTTTTCAATGATCTCCGAAGGTGTTTTCCCCAGAATATTTTCTTTATGAAACAAAATAGCACCCTTCTCGGCATGGAGCAATCCCGCAATAGCCTCACACAGTTCTTTCTGACCGCTTCCAGCAACACCGGCAACACCTAATATTTCTCCTCTCCGGATCTCAAAGGAAATATCATCGATTGCCTTACTGTTATCCGGCTTCCTGACTGTCAGATCCACCACCTTAAAAATCGTCTCCGGATCAGGAACCTTAGGACGCTCTATTTTCAGACTGACAGGTCTTCCTACCATAAGCTCTGTTAATTTTTTGGCATCACACAAAGAAGTATCAACTGTCTCTATGCTCTTTCCTTTTCTCAGGATTGTCACCCGATCACTGATGGAGAGAACCTCTTGAAGTTTATGGGTAATGATGATAATCGCACAACCCTTTTCCTTCATCTTTCTTAAAATCGCAAAGAGTCTGTCGGTCTCCTGAGGAGTCAACACAGCTGTAGGTTCGTCTAAAATCAGAATCTCCGCACCTTTATATAGCACCTTTAAAATCTCTACGGTCTGCTTTTCCGATACGCTCATCTCGCTGACATACTTTTCCGGCTCGATCTCCAATCCGTAGGCTTCACCTGTTTTTCGGATCTTCTCACTCATGTCCCGGCTCTTTTCCTTACGTCCGGGTGTTCCCAGTACAATATTGTCCATTGCACGAAAAGCATCTACTAATTTGAAATGCTGGTGAATCATTCCGATTCCAAGTTTCATGGCATCTACGGGAGAATTAATCTTTACTTCCCTGCCTTTAATAAATATCTGTCCGCTGTCCGGATGATAAATTCCTGAAAGCATATTCATCAATGTAGTTTTTCCGGAACCGTTTTCTCCAAGCAGTGCCAGAATTTCTCCATATTTTACATTGAGATTGATCTTGTCATTGGCAACCACCTGTCCAAACGCTTTTGTAATTTCCCTGCATTCAATTGCATAAACTTCCCTGCCCTGCTCTGCCATTGCCTCACTCCTATAAAGTAATTACGGGCGGTCATTAAAGGCCGCCCGATATGATGCTTTCTCTATTATTTAACTACTACATTTTTGAAATACCAGTTCATGCTTCCGGTAATTTCGCCATCACTCAAAGTAGAACCGTCTGCTCCGACTGTGCTTCCATCATTGGTCTCAATCACACCGTCAAACACATTAAAGCCTTCTTTCGTGATCTGATTTCTTGCAGCCTCAACAGCCTCCTGTGTTCCATCTGCACAAAGATCCGAAAGCGGTGCAATCGTAACAAGACCTTCATTCATACCGCCAAAATAATTCTCACCGGACCATGTCCCGTCAATAATGGACTGTACAGCAAATGTATAATATACGGACCAATCCCACATAACCGAAGTAAGTACCGCTCCCGGAGCATCCTTGGACATATCGGAATTATATCCTACTCCCCATACACCGTTCTGCTCTGCTACTGTCTGCGGATTCGGAGTATCACAATGCTGTGCGATCACATCGCAGCCCAAATCAACAAGCGCCTGTGCTGCCTGTGTTTCTCCCTCAGGATCAAACCAGCTGTTGGTTACCTTTACATATACCTCACAGTCAGGATTTACGGAATAAGCTCCCATTGCAAACGCATTGATTCCTCCGGTAACCTCTGAATTATCCTGTCCCATAGCTGCCACATAACCTAACTTGTTGCTCTCTGTCTTAAGGCCTGCCGCAATACCAGCAAGATATCTTGCCTGATAAATTCTTCCGAAATAATTATTAAAGTTTGTGCCGTTTGATTTATAGCCTGTACCATGAGAAAAGATTACTTCAGGGAACTCATCCGCCAAAGCTTCACAGGTATCCATAAATCCCCAGCTTGTTGCAAAAATAACATTGCATCCCTCTTCAATACACTCACGAATAGCGTTCTCAATAGCTGTAGCATCGGAATCGTTTACATTGTTTTTACGCACAATCTGGGAATCTTCCAGTCCGATGTTCTTCTGCATACCCTGAATTCCAAGGTCATGTGTGTAGGTATATCCGCTTCCTTCTGCCGGATCCGTAATATGAATTACACCTACCTTGATATCTTCTTTTGCGATTGCTGGCATAACACCAGCTGCCGTCTGTGCTCCGGTCTCTGCTCCACTGTCATCAGTGCTCTGCACCGTGTCCGCTGCAGGCGCCTGGTTATTTCCGCATGCACAGAGTGAAACTACCATTGCCAACACTGCCAAAAGGCTTAAAAATTTTTTCATTTCTTCCTCCTCCTAAATAAGTGACGCAAAAAGGCAAAATTGAAACATTTTGCCTTTACGCATCATGAAATAATTACTTAATTACTTTATAACAATTTTTTCTAAAGTTCAACAATTATTTTCTCATTTATTCAGCATCAGCTTAATCATTGCCTGATTCAATCCATCTACAGTCAGATGAAACATCGGAAAGATCGTCTTGATTGCAGTTTCCGCCTCGCGCCATGGCGCATGCCCGATGGCCATCTTGGGATTGAGCCATACAATCTTTTTATAATGCCGCTTTAAAAGCAGCAGCCAGTCCCATCCGGACAATCCTCCGTTAGGTCCGCGGTAGTTTCCGGTAGTAGAATAAAGCTCCTCCGGCGCCATTGCAGCATCTCCCACAACGATCACCTTGTAATCGCTGTCCAGATTACGGAACATCCACTCCGTGTCGATCCATTCTCCGTTCTCACATTCCGGCGTCTTATATAACTTCGAATAAATGCAGTTATGAAAGTAATATGTTTTTACATCTTTATAGTGATTAGATTTATGCACCGCCTGAAACAATTCGTTTAGCAGGGTGCTGAACGGTATCATTGTGCCTCCTGAATCCATCAGCAGCAGGAGCTTAACCGCATTTTTTCTGGGCTTCCCCATAACCACCTGAAGACAGCCTCCGTTATTACAGGTCTTATCAATGGTTTCGTCAATATCCAGCTCCGTCTTCGGGATATCCAGTCTGGTTGAAAACTGCCGCAGCTTTCGGAACGCAAGCTGAAACTGACGGTTGTCCAACATCCTGTCATCACGAAAGTCCCGATATTTCCTTGCCCCAATCACTTGAAAAGCGCTCTGATACCCGGTCTGTCCTCCCACGCGGATTCCGCCCATGTTTCCGCCCATATTTCCAAAAGAAGTTTTTCCCATGGAACCAATCCAGAAGCTTCCTCCGTTGTGTTCGCTGTCCTGATCTCTTAATCTTTCCTTGAATTTTGCTTCTACCTCATCTTTATCTAGATCATGAAACAGGCCGTCCTGCTCGTTCATACGGAACCGGTCTTCCTCATCTACCATATCGATCAATTCGGACTTATCCAGCCATTTCATCATATTCTTGGAAATTTCATTTTCCGATGTGATTCCCTTAAAAACTTCCTCAAACGCCATGTCAAACTTATCAAAATCCGTCTCACTTTTCACAAGCGTCATTCTCGCAAGATAATAAAACTGTGTCAAACTACTTTCGCACAGTCCTTTATCCAGCGCTTCCTGAAGAGTCAGCCATTCGCTTAAGGTAATGTTAAGTCCCTTTGCTTTACAGGTATAAAAAAATTTAGCAAACATAAACGCCCTCTTAAAATTAATTCAGCTTCTGTTTAACGATTTCCATGTCTTCATCTTTTTTAACGATCACGCCTACAAAAGGAAGCTCTGCCCTGATCCTGTCCGCCGATATCCCGCCAATCTGAAGGGCGTTTATCCAGTCGATCAATTCGGAAGTGCTGGGTTTTTTACGGATATCCCGAAGCGCCCGAATGCCATAAAATACATCCATTGCATTTTTTAGTAAATGCTCCTCAACCTCAGGGTAATGTGTCCGTACAATTTCTTCCATCAGCGCTTCATCCGGGAAGTCAATATAATGAAAAATGCATCGGCGTAAAAAGGCATCCGGCAATTCTTTCTCCGCATTGGAGGTAATGATCACAATAGGACGCTGCTTTGCCTTGACGGTACGTTTGGTCTCATGGATATAGAATTCCATCTGATCAAGTTCCCAGAGAAGGTCATTGGGGAATTCCAGATCCGCCTTATCAATCTCATCAATAAGGAGAATAACCTGCTTTTCGCTTTCAAACGCCTCTCCAAGCTTTCCCAGCTTAATATAGTGCGCAATATCATCCACGCCTTCTTCTCCAAACTGCCCGTCATAAAGACGCTGTATGGTATCATACATATAAAGTCCATCCTGCGCCTTGGTGGTGGACTTGATATTCCAGATAATCAATTCCTTGTCAAGGGATCTTGCAACTGCCTGCGCCAGCATCGTTTTGCCGGTTCCCGGCTCCCCTTTGATCAAAAGTGGTTTCTCAAGCGCAATGGCAACATTCACGCTTGCCATAAGCTGCTCGGATGCTACATATTCTTTTGTGCTGGTAAATTCCTGTCTGTTCATAAAAACCTCATTTCCGCACCTTTCCCGTGGTGCTTATAATTTTACTAAAAAGCTCTGTTTCTCTTTTGCAAGATGGTTGCTTATCACTAACAAAAATTCTTTACAACTATTATCCACCCGTACTACTTTGGAAATCACACCTGTGGTATCTGCCGGCAGAACATTTAAACCGGCATTGGAATCATAAAGCCCATTTTTCATCTCCCAAGCTCCGCCATTATATTCTCCTGTTATATCCATATAGCTAAAATAGTAATCATTGCTTTCATGCAGG
>CAMWJC010000074.1 GCA_947174495.1 uncultured Lachnospiraceae bacterium
GGTATAATGCTGTCGAAGAAGAGCAAGTAAAGTAAAAGGAGCGGTATGCATGAAAGGGAACAGGATTCTGGTATTGATAGTAATAATTATTTTGTGCCTGTCAGGGTGTGGCGGGGAGATCACACAGGAGCAGTGGATGCCGAAAGCTTCAGAAGAAAAGAAGGAAGATGAGGAACCAGTTCGGGATAGAGAAAATACTTCTGGTGATGCGCAGATTTCTAATGAAGAGGAAGAGAGTTTTGTTTTATGTCATCAGGATGTCATCAAGACAATTTTATTTAAAGATTGTGAAATCGAATATCAAAAGAAGGGAACCACGGTTTATTCCAAATGCATCAGTGACGAGATCTGCTCTTCGGAGGAGGAAAATTTCCCCTTTTTTCAGTATGTGTTGTATATTCAAACGCCGCATGACCGGGGATGGCTGTTTCCAATCAAGGATTTCAGGATCTGTGAGGAGACGGATACCCTTTATCTTATAAAAGAAACATGGGAATTTGAAGCATTGCAAAAGATTGATCTGCAGAAAGAGAATCATGAGTTATCAGTAGAAGAACTGGAAGACCGGTTCTCCATGGAACAGATGATAGCAGAGGCGCATGAGCATTTGGAGGAAGCCGAAATAGATATTCATGCAAGGGTGCATTTTGAGTTTGAAGGAACCTATCATGAAGATCGATTCAAAACTTTTCCAACGGAAGCCCAAAATCATAAATGTAAGGAAGTAAAAGGCTATGCATCAGTGAAAAGCAGTAGAAACAAGCAATATTATGCAGACTATGAAAGAGACGAAGTGACGGGAGAAAAAGTGGTTAGACCCTGTGTGCTTCAGTACTATGATCAGGAGAAAGATTTGGAAGTGTTTGACAAATGTCAGCAGGCATTTGAAGAGATCATGCAGGGAAGCTGGTCTCCTGTAACGCCCATGGAAGGTATGGATGATATGTGGGGAATGAAAGGAGCGGAATGGAGACAGGCAGACGTAAACGGAGATGGCATGCCGGAGTTGATCAGCCAAAACGGAAGTGGTGACCGGACAGAACATAAAAAGCCGATTGATCTTATTTTTGCATGGAATGGAGAGGCGGTAGATTTGATTTATGTAGATCTGATTGATCCTATGGAGTTTTTGTTTTTAACAGATGCGGGACAGCTTATATATGAGCGGAGTACATCAGTAGAACCAAAGCAGTCAAATTTTACGAGATTTCTGTTTGATGAAAAATGGAACATGACGTTTCAAGAATCGATGCAGGTATTTCATTTTTGGAGTGATGAGGAGGCAGATAAAGCAGAACAGGCTTCTTATTATTTGACGAAAAACTATGGAAAAGGACTGTATTTCATATATCAATATGGAGAAGGACAATGGAAAGGCAGGCAGATCGGGTACTATGAATTTTTGGAGCGATATCAAAATATGACAGACAGAAATTTTCTGGATGACAATGCAGATTGGTGGCAGGAAGAATTTGAGCAGGAATTTACCGGAGAGGATTTGTTTGATTATGAAATCCGAAAGGATGATCAGGGCAGAGAATATGCTGTGATTAAGGGAATTCGAGAGGAATATAGGCAGGATTTTGCAAAGCCGATGCGGCATTTGTTTGTGAATCAGCAGGTAGTTTGTTTTCCCAGACGGCTGGATGATGTGGAAGTTAAGGAGCTTGCTCCGCATGCCTTTGAAAATATTATGTTGAACGAAAAGAGTGATTCTTTATTATTGAATTCCGGAATTACTCTGGTGGGAGAACACTGTTTTGCCAATTGCGGATTTATCGATGTGGCTTTTGAGAAAGGCAAAGAGGGAGAAAAGTCTGGTGAAATCCTGACGATTGAAGATGGAGCTTTTGCTGGAAATTCAGAACTGTGGGGGTTTTCGGCGGGCGATAGAAAAATTAGTTTTGGAAGAGGAGTTTTTGAAGGCTGTGCACCGGATCTTTATCTTTGTTATATACCGGGAGAAGAGGAACGGTCTGCTGATTTGAAAGCATATGCACGGGAGAATCATATTAATTCAGTAGAAATTCCAGCCTGTTACATCGAAACACCAATAGTAGATTATCCAGAAACGCTGTTTGTGCTTACGCCAGAAGTGCGGAATTTCTTTTATGGTGAAAATGGTTTATCTGAGGAGCACGACTTCTTTGAGTATGCGGATGAGGCGCCGGATTATGGTTTCTTAGACTGGCATGCACCATGCGGAGAATTTTGCGCAATGGTAGAGGGAAACTATGAGATAACGGCTTCATCGGAACTTGCTTCTTCAGATGGAAGATATGCGCCGGAACACATGGCCAGTTATTATGGACGGGAATACACATGGGCAGAAGGAGTGGAAGGAAACGGCATTGGGGAAAGCATCAGTATTACAGAAAGCTGCAGCTATCTATATCAGAAGGATTTATACGCAGAAGGAAATGTAAATTTCTGGGACAGAGAGTCAACGCCGGATATTTATGACGGTTACATGCGCTACACGGAAATCTGCATTGTCAATGGATATGCCAAAAATCAAAAGACTTGGGAGGAAAATGGACGGGTGAAACGGCTCTTGATGTATGTAGAGGATAAGCCGTTTGCCTATCTGGATTTGGAGGATACCATATATCCGCAATATTTCACCCTGCCGGTGGATGCAATTAAGGCGGCGGACGGGGTGGATATACATTTTCGGTTTGTGATTGAAGATGTATATCCGGGAACAAAGTATGAGGATACCTGTCTGACAGGGCTGGTGGTGGAGTTTATGGGAAGGCGCGGGCATTAAATAAAGCAGGAAAATGCAGCTTTAATCAAAATATTTTTTGTGGAAATCAGCAACAGTAATGACACAACTATCTTGTGGAAAATCTTTTTTACTTTCAGTGATGAGTATTGCATTACAAAACTTTGCAACTTCATAGAATTTTTTACAAAAATTTTTGCCAAAATTTTTGCTGCTTTCATTAGTGAAAGGAATATTTGGTAAATAATCAGCAACAACAGAAATACCGTTTGTTGTTATAGCACTGAGAAGACTTTGGATTTCCCATTCCGTAAAAGCAAACTTTGGGTGTCTGAGGATATGATAATATTCGTTCAAAATGCGATAGTCATAGCAAACGGTAAAGTTACGGGAAAGAACGGCATTAATAATGACAGCAGGTTTACTGTTGTCTGACCACAAGGCAGAAATTAAGACATTATTATCCAAAACGATATTCATATGATCAGTCTCCTTTCCGTGTAATTTCAATTTCTGTTTCTATATCTTTATTGTTTAAAAATCCTTTTACGGCGGCACGGCTATGCATATTGTTGAAAGCGATCATTGCCTTTGCCTGCCTGATTGCCTGAATCGTGACTTCAAAATTGTCTTCTGAAATATCAAGCAAAAGAGCGGCTGGCTTGCCGTTATTTGTGATGATAGCCTGGCCGTTTTCCTTAAGACTTGCCCATATATTTTTTGATTTAGTTCTTAAATCCCGTATAGAATAAAAATTCATATAATCACCTCTTAAATAAATTGTGTTCAATGGACATCGAATTTTCAGTAAAATATCCACAATAGAAATGATATGTAAAATAACATAAATCATTCAAAAAAATGATTTTTTTGTAATTTTCATGCCATTATGATGCAACTTTGATGCATTCCTTTGATATAATGCAGTCGAAGAGGAGTATTGCAAAACCAAAGGAGAGGAATCCATGAAAAGATACAGCGTCATAATTTTGATCATGATAATTATCCTGTGCCTTTCATCGGGGTGCGGCGGGAAGGTCGCAGATGAGCAGGAAACACCTGAGCTATCAGAGATGAATAAAGAAGCGGAAGAACAGGCTCGGGACAGTGAAAGCACTCCTTCTGATGATAGGCTTTCTGATGAAATGAATGGCAGTTTTGTTTTTAAGTATCAGGATGTAAGTAAGACATTTTATCTGAAGGATTGCCAATGTGAATATGACCGGGATGATGTAAAAGTTTATTCTAAGTATATAATCGGAAATTATGATAATCAGGATTTTTTTGATGGGCAATATCTGTTGTATATCAGAGCACCTTTTGCCTGGCGGCAGATCTATCCTGTTAGGGATTTTAAGTTGAATGAAGAGACTGGAACAATTTATATACTCCGTGAAACAGAAAAGTTTGAAGCTCTTCAAAAACTGGAATTACATAACGCGGATGGGAGGTTGGAGCCGGAGAATTTGCTTGACTGTGGTTCTGCGGAGCAGATGATCATTGATTCCCATAAACTTTCCGAAAATGTGGAATTGATTAATAGGAACGTAGAACCGTATGTGTCAGACCTGCATTTTGAATTTGAAGATGGGGAAGCATGGAAGGTTTCAGAAAATACATATAGGATACATACGGTAAGTACATTGAAGGGGTATGTGTGGGGATCTGAAGAACGTCTTGGAAAGAGTTTTTATGTAGATTATGAGTGGGATGATCAGAAAGGAAAGGAAACGATCAGTCCCTGTATTCTCAGAAAATATGACCCGGAGAAGGATGCTTCAGAGTTTAAAGAATGCCGAGAAGCTTTTGAGCGAATCATGCAGGGGGACTGGTCAGATGTTAGATTCATAGAGAGTTTGGAATATATGTGGGGAATGAGCGGTGAGGAATGGAGACAGGCGGATGTAAACAAAGATGGAATGCCGGAACTGGTCTGCCAGGATGGGAGCGGCGACAGGACAGAGCATAAAAAGCCTGTTGATCTTATTTTTGCATGGAATGGCGAAAATGTTGATTTAGTTTATATGGATATTATCGATCCAATGGAGTTTTTATTTCTGACAGATGAGGGGCAATTGATTTACGAGTGGAGCACTTCTGGAGGACCTAAGAGATCAAACTTTTATAAAAAATATTTTGATGAAAAGTGGAATCTGGAAACGGAAGAAGCAGTGAGAGTACAGTATTTTTGGAGTAAAGAAGAAGCGGAGGAATGTCAGAAATATTATCGTTTGAAAAATCCGGGCAAGGGACTGTATTTTATTCAGGATTATAAAAGTGCTTATGGAGGGCTTGCCAGTAAGCAGATAGGATATTATGATTTTCTGAAAGCATATCAAAATATGACTAACCGGGATTTTCTTGATGATAATGCATCTTATTGGGAAGAAGAATTCAGAGAGACGCTTACTGGAGAAAAGCTTTTTGACTATGAAATCAGAGAAGATGAAAAGGGAGAAAAGTATGCCGTTATCAAAGGATTCCGTGAAGAATATAAAGATAGCTTTAAGGAAAATCTGCTGTATCTGATGGTGTATGATTGGGCAGTTTCTTTCCCGGAAAAGTTGGAAGGGGTGGAAGTTAAAGAACTTGCGGCCCACGCTTTCTCAAATGTTTTGTTAGGCGATTATGGATACGGAAAAATAGAAATATCTCCAAATATTGTTACGATAGGAGAAAGATGCTTTGAAAATTGCGGGCTGGTGAAGGCTTCTATGGAAAAAGCAGAATCAGAGGGAAAAGAGAGCAGAATACTTACTGTTGGAGATGGAGCTTTTGCAGGAAATCCGGAACTGTGGGGAGTTTATATAAGTGACCGGGAATGTAATTTGGGTAGTGGTGTTTTTGAAGGCTGTGCTCCCAAACGATACTTTTGTTATATTCCAGGGACAGATGAGAGAAACTCTGCTTTAAAAGCATATGCTTTGGAAAATAATTTTTACGCCGCTGAAATTCCTGCTTATTACAGTGAAATACCGATTGTGGAGTATCAGGAAACACCGCTTATTCTTACATCAGATGTAAGGAACTTTTTCTATGGTGAGAATGCGTGGTCAGATGATGAGGATACTTTTTGCTCTTTTGAGTATGATGATGATGCGCCGGATTATGGATTTCCGGAGTGGCATCTGCCCTGCGGTGAGTTTTGTGCAATGACGGAAGGACCATGGGCTGAAGGTATAACAGCGTCCTCGGAACTTGCTTCGGCAGATGGACGATATGCACCGAAGCATTTGCATAGCAACTATGGGCGGGAATATGCATGGGCGGAAGGTGTAGAAGGAAACGGCATCGGGGAAAGTATCAGTATATGCAGCCGTTGCAGCTATCAAAAAGCAAAGGATGATTATTCAGAAGGATATGTGGGTTTTGGAGAAGGGCAGACAGATCCGGATATTTGTGATGGTTATATGCGTTACACAGAAGTATGTGTTGTAAACGGTTATGCCAAAAATCAAAAGACTTGGGAAGAAAACGGACGGGTAAAGCGGCTTCTGATGTATGTTGAAGATAAGCCTTATGCCTATCTGGAACTGGAAGATACTATATATCCGCAGTATTTTACCCTGCCTTTTGACGCAATCAAGGCGGCGGATGGGGTAGATATTCATTTTCGGTTCGTGATTGAGGATGTATATCCGGGAACAAGGTATGAGGATACCTGTCTGACAGGGCTTGTAGTGGAGTTTATGGGAAGGCACGGACACTGATAAAAGCACCGCCTGACGGCGGTGCTTCTCATGAAGAAAGTTCTATATGATCTTTGCTTATAACTTGAATTTCCCAACCTCAGCATTTAATCGGTCAACAATTTCCAGATTAAGGTGTGCTTCATTTTCAATATCGCTGACATTACCTGTCAGTTCCACAGCCGTTTCGGCGACATTCATGATACCTATTGCACATTCACTGACTGCAGTTTTGACATCATCTAAAGATTCCTTGATTCCGTTCATATTGCTTTTTAGTCGTTCGCTTTCTGATGCAAAGTTCTGCATCATCTTATGCATGTCCCCGACATTATTTTGATAACTTTCGCTTGTTTCCAAGAGCTTTTCGTACCCCTGTATTGCAGTTTTGTTCATGAAAGTAATCATTTCCTCAGCTTCGGCTGCCAGTTCGTCTACTGTTTGAATTACTTCGGCAGTTACGTTTTGGATTTCCGTTGCGGAGGCAGCGGAATTGGATGCTAATTTTCCAATTTCATCGGCAACCACCGCAAAGCCCTTACCGGCTTCGCCGGCTCTTGCTGCTTCAATACTGGCATTTAACGCCAGAAGGTTTGTGGCGCTGGTAATGCTGATAATGTTTTTAGTCAGTTCTTTGATTTTTTCTACATCTTTGGATTTTTCAACTTTTTCCTGAACAGATGCCGCCATGCTTTCAACTTGGGCTGTAGCTTCCTGTTTGGCTTCTATTGCCCGGCTGTACACCTCAGAAGCATTATTCATAATGTTGTCAGAGGAAATTCGTCCGTCCTCAGCCTGTTCATAAATTCCTTCTATTGATACAAAAATCTGTTTGGTAGATTCATTAACCTGTTCCAAGGAAGCACTGGATTGTTCAATGCTGGCACTCATTTCTTCCATTACGGCAGATACATCAGTAATTCCTATTTCAGCGTCTGCAAGTTTGCGGGATACGGTGCGGGAGGAACCCTTAAGCTGCTCTGAATTCTCAGCGATATTTAGCATGATTCCCCGTATGTGTCCAAGCAGATCGTTGACATTTCCTGCAATCATTTCCATTTCATCTCCGGTATGAACATCCAAGGTCTGTGTTAAATCGCCTTCATTATGTACCAGTTCATAAATTTTGCCGTCTACCATATGTAATTTTTTAATAACAGTACTGACTAAAAGATTAAGGAGGAACAAAGCAACAATCAGACAGATGACAGAAATCTGAATCACCCTCTGTAATGCAAGGTCTAATCGTTCCACCACTCCGGAAGCATCATAGTCACAGCCTACAATGCTTACGATAGTACCATTGCTGTCGGCAAGAGGCATATAGGCTGAAATTAAATCGCCATCCTCAGTAGAATCAATATAATCCTGTACATACATTTTTCCATCAAAAACGGATTTTAGTTCCTGATAGGATACCTCAAAAGGAGCACCGAAATCGTGATGGGAGGCGGTAGTGTCTGCATCAACTCCATAGTATACGTTGTTTTTGTCCGTATACAGCGTGTATAGATATTTAATTCCACAATCATCTTTAATGCCGCACATAGAAGTGAGCAGTGCATTATATGCCTCAGTTCCGCCGTTCTCTGTGGATATCTCAGCCAATTGGTCTACATCAATAGCCTTGGTAGAGATAATTGCAGCCATCTGAGCTTCTTCTACGCCCATAGCAATAAATCCTTCTTTGGTGCGAAGATAAGAATTCAATCCCATGACTACACACAGCAGGATAATCATTGCGCTTGTGGGAAGCAAAATTTTGGCACGAATACCAATCCCTCTTGTTTTTCTTTTTTTCATAATTCTCGTTCCTTTCAATTTCAGTGTTTCTTTTCCTGCCCGTGGTGTATATTCTTTATCTGGCGATGAAGGATGTGACAATAGAAGTATTCAGTAAAAGATTCTGAAAATTATTATAGAGATATTATAGCACACAATCACTTTATTGTATTAAAATTTTAAAAAAAATTATTTTTTGACAATAAAATGCAGGCATTATCCACATAATCTTAAAACTTGACATTTCATAATTTGAGTATTACAATTTGGTTGTTCACGCGGAGGCGGATTATTCAGAAGAAATAACGAGCCGGATAAGGTGACAGGTTGAGATACCTGTTTTCTTATCCGGCTTTTTGTGTAGAAGATTCTTAGGATTGCGATTTTCAGTGGGAGGTATAAGAGGAATATGAAAGAAGTACATGATTTTACAAAGGGAGGTATTCTGGGGCCTTTAATGAAATTTGCCGGACCTATTTTAATGGCAATGTTTTTACAATCCATGTATGGTGCCGTAGACTTGTTGATAGTAGGGAAGTTTGCAGCTACAATTGATGTATCTGCAGTGGCTACAGGCAGCCAGATGATGTTAAGCATTACCGGGGTAATTACAGGGCTGGCAATGGGAGTTACCATTCTTTTGGGACAATATATTGGAGAAAAGAAGCTGGACCAGGCAGGAAAAGTGATAGGAAGCAGCATTGTTCTATTTTTTATCATTGCAGTTGCGACAACCATTATATTTGCAGGGTTCTCCGGTTTCTTTGCTTCAATGCTTAAGGCGCCCCTTGAAGCATATGAAAGTACGGTACATTACTTACAAATCTGTGCTCTGGGCATTGTTTTTATCATCGCATTTAATGCTTTGGGCAGTATATTTCGGGGAATCGGAGACTCTAAAATGCCGCTGCTTACAGTCAGCATTGCCTGTGTTGTAAACATTTTTGGCGATCTGTTATTGGTAGCCGGTTTTCAAATGGGAGCAGCCGGAGCTGCACTTGCAACGATTTTTGCGCAGGCGGCAAGCGTGTTACTTTCTTTTGTTATTATTTCCAAAAGGGAACTGCCTTTTCGTTTTTCAAAAAGCTACATAAGACCGGATTGGTTTTATATAGGGCGAATACTAAAATTTGGGGTTCCGGTAGCATTGCAGGATACGTTGGTAAGTTTGTCTTTTTTAGTGATCATGGCGATTATTAATCAATTAGGTTTGACGAAGTCGGCAGGGGTTGGCGTGGCTGAGAAGGTCTGCGGGTTTATTATGTTGGTACCATCGGCATATATGCAGGCTTTGTCTGCCTATGTCGCTCAGAATATGGGGGCAGGGAAGTTAGAGCGCGCGAAAAAAGCATTGTATTATTCTATTGGGACTTCGATTGTGACAGGTATGATTATGTTCTATATTGCTTTTTTCCATGGAGAGCTGCTGGCATCAATTTTCTCAAATGACAGGGAAGTGATCCAGCAGGCGTCAGATTATCTGAAAGCCTATGGTATCGATTGTCTGTTGACAGCAGAGCTGTTTTGTTTCAATGGATATTTCAGCGGTTTAGGCAAAACGACCTTTGTTATGCTGCAGGGCATATTTGCAGCCTTTTGCATCCGGATTCCTGTTTCCTGGGTGGTCAGCCGGATAACAGGAGCAAGCTTGTTTCATATAGGACTTGGAATACCGGCTTCTACGATCGTACAGATCTTGTTGTGCCTAGTGTTTATGTTTTACTTGTCTAAAAGGCAGAAGCAGAGAATTTTAAATTATTTTGAGGCGTCAAGCAAAAACACTTGACAACTATTTCCTTTTATTGTATTCTATCACAGGTGAGATCAAATGGAAAAGATTGTTGAGCAAGGGCTTCTCTATGATTTTTACGGAGAACTGCTGACCGAACATCAGAAAAAAATATACGAAGATGTTGTGTACAATGACCTTTCGCTTGCTGAAATAGCGAAGGAAAACGGTATTTCCCGTCAGGGTGTGCACGATTTGGTGCGGCGCTGTGATCGAAGCCTTCAGGAGTATGAGGATAAACTCCACTTGGTGGAACGGTTTTTAAAGATTAAAAACCGGATCAGCGGACTGGAAAAGCTGGCGGATGATACAGAGATAACAAGAGAAGAACTTATGCGGGAAGTAAAGGTATTATCTCATCAGATATTAGAGGAATTGTAAGTTATGGCGTTTGAAAGTTTAACGGATAAACTTCAAAATGTATTTAAAAATTTGCGCAGCAAGGGAAGACTGACAGAGGCGGATGTAAAAACGGCGCTCCGGGAAGTGAAGCTTGCGCTGCTGGAAGCGGATGTTAACTTTAAAGTTGTCAAACAGTTTGTGAAGGCAGTGGAAGAGCGCGCAATCGGCGCAGATGTGATGAACGGCTTAAATCCGGGGCAGATGGTCATTAAGATCGTTAATGAAGAGATGGTGTCTTTGATGGGTTCAGAGACTACCGAGATTCAGATGCAGCCGGGAAAGTCCATTACCACAATTATGATGTGCGGTCTTCAAGGTGCAGGTAAAACGACTACGACGGCGAAGATTGCAGGGAAGCTGAAGCTGAAAGGGAAAAAGCCTCTTTTGGTGGCATGCGATGTTTATCGTCCCGCTGCGATCAAGCAGTTACAGGTAAACGGTGAAAAACAGCAGGTGGACGTTTTCTCCATGGGAGATAATCAGAATCCTGTGGATATTGCAAAGGCAGCAATCGAGCATGCTAGAAAAAATGGTCATAATGTAGTAATTTTGGATACTGCTGGTCGTCTTCATATTGATGAGGATATGATGACCGAACTTTCCAATATCAAAGGTCAAGTGGATGTCCATCAGACGCTTTTGGTGGTGGATGCAATGACCGGACAGGACGCGGTTACCGTGGCAGGTGAATTTAATGACCGCATTGGAATCGACGGTGTTGTTCTTTCCAAGATGGACGGTGATACCAGAGGCGGTGCAGCCCTTTCCGTTAAAGCGGTTACCGGGAAGCCCATACTCTTTGTAGGTATGGGTGAAAAGCTTTCCGATCTGGAGCAGTTTTATCCGGATAGAATGGCAAACCGTATTTTAGGTATGGGTGATGTACTTTCCCTGATTGAAAAGGCACAGGAGAACATTTCCATTGATGAGGATAAAGAAAAGGAAATGGCTGCCCGGATGAAGAAGGGCAAGTTTGACTTTAATGATTATCTGGAAAGCATGAAGCAGATGCGTAATATGGGAGGTCTTAGCAGTATACTTAGTATGCTTCCCGGTATGAGTAAGCAGATGGGAAATATAGAGTCCATGATTGACGAAAAGCAACTGGCACGGACGGAAGCAATTATTTTTAGCATGACCCCCGAAGAACGAAGGAACCCTAAGCTCCTTAACCTTAGCAGGAAAGGCAGGATTGCCAAGGGCGCGGGCGTAGACATTGCGGTGGTCAATCGTTTTGTGAAGCAGTTTGAACAGTCACAGAAAATGATGAAACAGATGCCAGGAATGATGGGCGGCAAGCGGGGCAGAGGCGGATTTGGCGGAATGCGGTTTCCTTTTTAGTTAATAAATGCCAAGCGTATGCGTCTGATGATGTTGTTGAAACAGGAAATTCTTTTCAGGGAAGTTATTCTTTGGAAACAGGACCTTTTCAAGATAAAGAATGTAAAGAAAATTTATGGAGGTGAAAAAGATGGCAGTAAAGATCAGATTAAGAAGAATGGGACAGAAGAAGGCTCCTTTCTATAGAATCGTAGTTGCAGATTCCAGATCTCCCAGAGATGGAAGATTTATTGAAGAAATCGGAACTTATGATCCCAACACAGATCCCAGTACCTTTAAGGTAAATGAGGAACTTGCTAAGAAGTGGCTTGCAAACGGTGCTCAGCCTACGGAAGTTGTCAGCAAGATTTTCAAGCAGGCAGGCATTGAAAAATAATAACTGTTGACAGAGCTTTTGGAGGTGGCCTATGAAAGAATTAGTTGAAGTAATTGCAAAAGCGCTTGTAGAGCATCCGGATGAGGTAGTAGTTACCCAGAAGGAAGAGGGGAAGCATATTACCCTTGAACTTCATGTTGCTGCATCCGATATGGGAAAAGTAATCGGAAAGCAGGGAAGAATTGCAAAGGCAATTCGTTCTGTAGTGAAAGCAGCATCATCCAAAGAAAATCAGAAAGTGGACGTGGAAATCGTCTAGATATCTTAGAAAGCGTCGCCACGGGGCGGCGCTTTTTTACACATAGGTAAAATACTTATATAACGAAAGTATTTAATACGGAGAATAGAAATGGAAGATTTGTTAAAGGTTGGGATTATCTCATCTACACATGGGATAAGAGGGGAAGTGAAAGTTTTTCCCACTACAGATGACCCACAGCGATTCAAAAAACTTAAAAATATATTGTTGGACAGTGGAAAAGAAAAAAGAAATCTGAAAATACAAAGTGTTAAATTTTTTAAACAGCTTGTAATTTTAAAGTTTGAAGAGATAGATGATATCAATGACGTAGAGAAATATAAGGGAAGCGGACTGTATGTGACCAGAGATCAGGCAGTAAAACTTAAGAAGGACGAATATTTTATTGCAGACCTGATTGGGCTTACGGTGATTGCAGAAGAGGAAAAGCTTGAGGGAACACTGAAAGATGTGATGGAAACAGGGGCTAATGATGTCTATGTGATAGAACTTACAGATGGGCGGGAGCTGTTGCTGCCTGCAATCAAGGAATGCGTTCTTTCTGTGGATATCGAAAAGGGCGAGATGCAGATCCGTCTTCTTGACGGGCTTTTGGATTAAGGAGAAGAAGAGGTGAACTTCCATGTACTTACACTTTTCCCGGATATGATCTTATGCGGTTTGGAGACAAGTATTACGGGACGTGCTATTTCGGCAGGAACCATTTCCCTAGAGGCAGTCAATATCCGGGATTATACAGTTAATAAGCACAAAAAGGTGGATGATTATCCCTATGGAGGTGGTGCAGGCATGTTGATGCAGGCACAGCCTGTTTATGATGCATGGGAATACGTAGAAAAGAAGATTCATCAGCGAAGAGGTATCGCATCAGATGAAAACCGGGCTGGACAATCTGATGGAGCAAAGAAAACGAGGGTGATTTATTTGACTCCTCAGGGAACAACGTTTCATCAACAGATGGCAAAGGAACTGGCTAAGGAGGAAGACTTGATCTTCCTCTGCGGGCATTATGAGGGAATTGATGAGCGAGTCCTTCAGGAGATTGTTACGGACTATGTGTCTATCGGGGATTATGTGCTTACCGGCGGGGAACTGCCTGCCATGGTCATGATTGATGCCATAGCCCGGATGGTGCCGGGAGTCCTCAGCAATCAGGAGTCTGGTGAGACAGAAAGCTTTTCCAATTATCTGCTGGAATATCCACAGTATTCCAGACCGGAGGTTTGGAG